>JABSOJ010000246.1 GCA_013216005.1 Alteromonadaceae bacterium
GGAAGCAGCGATTAATGAACTAAATTCATTGTTCGCTGAACCACAGGCGAGCTTCTAATTTCGTGGGGATCCCTCAGACTCAGAGTCGAATGGCATTTCCAAGTAGTTGGGTATGCATCAATTATATTGATGGATGACATCAACACAATTGGCTTGCTGTTGTCGTGAGGTTTTCATAAAGTGCTCAACGTCAATACCGCAATTTAAAAGGGTCACAAAGATGAAACTCATTATCGGCAACAAAAATTATTCTTCATGGTCATTACGCCCATGGATTCTATTACAACACTTCAACATACCTTTCGATGAACATAAAATCAGCCTGTATGCCGATAATATGCATGAAGAAATGGCACCACTTTGCCCTAATTATAAAGTCCCCGTATTAATAGATGATGAGCTGAAAGTATGGGATTCATTAGCAATTTGTGAATATATCAATGAAGAGTATTTAAATAATACCGCCTGGCCCAAGGATTCAAAACAACGCGCGAAAGCCCGTTCAGTTTGCGCAGAAATGCATGCTGATTTCCCCCATTTAAGAACTGAATTACCGATGAATTGTCGTCGTGCCCCATCAACGATAACACTATCAAAAGACGCAGAAAATGACATAAAACGTATTATTGAAATTTGGCAACAATGTTTAACTACCCAAGCTTCAAACGCTTCAGACAACCCAGACAATCAATTTTTATTTGGGAAGTTTTCCATTGCAGACGTCATGTATATGCCAGTGGTTTCCCGCTTCTACAGTTATAAGATTGGGGTGCCGGAAAATAGTCAGAAATATATGGATATGATACTTAATTTACCTGGATATAAGCTATGGAAGCAAGCATCGATCAATGAAGTTGAATCATTGGCTTTTTATGAAATTTAATATTTAACCTGAATTCTGGATAACCAGTACTTGATGTTTCATTAAAATCAATAAGTTATGCACTTATAATTTGAATATAAGTTTGAGTCTAAATTTGAATATAAGAACACGTAAATCACAGAATAACGGTGTAGCATTAAATCCTTACTCATTGTTTCAATTTTTTCGATTATCAAAGCAAAACGTTTATGAATAGCGGGCTATCTATCGACGTTTTAACGAAGAGAATTGGAAAAAGGGGAATATTGAGCAAGAGCTGCTTATCCCGAGTTCAGGTTATTTACCCTTGCAGATCATGTCAGATTTATTGGGTGGGTTGCGCCTTTGGCTAACCCACACAATTATATTTTTAAACCGACGTATTGTCACTTAAAGGACTATTTATCCGCTCGGCCCATGAACTTTTGTTCAGCAGTATTAACCTTAATTTTATCGCCAGTAGAAATATGCTCTGGTACTTGTATCGTTAATCCGGTTGAAAGAATTGCAGGCTTAGTACGGGCTGTAGCTGAACCACCTTTAATTGAAGGATCTGTTTCAGTGATCACCAATTCAACACTCGATGGCAAATCAATACCAACAGGCACACCATCAACTATAATAACTTGAAGTCCCTGCGTATTTTCATCAATATATAGCACTTCATCCGCAATGCTCTCTTTATTTAAATTATACGGCGTATAATCTTCATTATTCATAAAGACATATTCGTCACCGTCAATATATGAAAACATAACCTGATGACGCGTTAAATCAGCTAAGGTAAGCATATCGCTGTCTTTGAATGTTTCATCAATTTTTGAGCCTGTAACTACATTGTACATACGCATACGATATAAACTACCGCCCGCACGTCCCTGAGGTACTGAACGTTCTATATCTCTGATAATATAAACACTATTGTTGTATTCAATTGCGGTATTTTTTTTAACGTCACTCGCCTTTGGCATGATCCTGACTCCTGAAATAAATAGTGAAATGAAAATAGCATGAACTGAATTTTATGCAAGACATAAACAAAAAAACCCTATACACCATACTTAATTAGTAAATATTAGTGAATAGAGTGAATAAACAACTAGTGCAACCACTACCCGGGTTTGAGTTAAGGTTCGAATTGAGCTTTGAACTGTGCTTTGAACAGAGCTTTATTAACCCTGTTGCAATTGTTTACGTCTGAACCACAATGCAGCAAGTCCTAAAGCAAATATAGCCGTAGTAGAAGGTTCAGGCACTTGCGTCGGTGGAGTGATTGTGCCGGCTACAACTTCTGCTCCACAAGGCCCATGATTTGGCGCAGCAGTACCGTCTGCACATCTAAGCTGTCCGTGATGGGCTGTTGAAATTGTTTTAGGATCTGAAGCATGTAACTCATCTAACCGAATTACCGCATCACCTGTCTGGTAACCAAAACTAGACAAGTCTAATGAGGCTAAATCACCAAAAAACAATGCATTATCACTACGTTTCAGTTCAATTTCCAGTCCCCAATTAAAATCCCAGTCAATTATCTGGCCATTAACTTTATTATCAGCAGTATCTTTAAGCTGATAACAACTTGGATCACTGCTGGTCTCATCTAAACAACCTGAAATTTCAGCAGGAGTCAGTGTCTCAGGTGAATGTTTATCAAACCAATCAGGTCTGGTTGTAAATAAACTTCTATTGTAATCTGATGTTGAAAGAAAGCTGAAATTCACATCGTTAAAGCTACGGCTTCCTGCATGAGGAGTATTGCCTAAATCACCTTTCTTAGGATTAAAGGCGACTTTGTAGGCCGTATTATCACTTGTAAGTGTCAATTCCATAAATTCGCTGTCGATAGCACCACCAAGTTTATTATTACCACTTGACTGACCATCCCAACCAACACTGTATTTGTCGTTAGCTCCCTTGCTGTATGACAAATCTTTAAAATCCAGTGGATGGCTGATATACATATATTGTTTGCCATCATAAGTAGTCAATGCCAGTGTACCACCGTGAATTATACCTGTTGGATTAGAAGCACTGGTTTCATAGTAGTAATCTATAGAGAAAACTTTATCATATTCTGACGCGACAAAGTGCCCGTCATATTCAAAGCTAGTGCTGGCCATCGCGTTAAAGCTTAACAAGCAAGCAGAAATAATAAGCTTGTTCAACAAAGCAGATCCATTTTTATTCAACATATTACTTCCAACCCTTTTCAATATACGACATCCAATCTTACTTAACATACTGCTCCCTTTTGCCACTCTAATAATATTGAATTTATCTAAACAATGAGTGACATCTAACAATTCTAACAAAGCAAAAACTATACCAACCAATTAAATATGTTAAGTTTCAATGGCTTGATAAATAAAATTTATATACAATTAATTATGTGTAAAGAAAACGGACAAATAACGCTCTGTACATTCTCTTTTTAATCTAATAACCATAACTAAAAATCAACTATCTTTAAATACCCCAAAACATTTTAAGTCCTGCAACACTTATTTTCATTAGCTTTTTATAACCATTGGCATTATTAAACAGCGAAAGGACATTAACCTTATAATGAATTCCTTAATGCTTGTGCCGATTGTTTTTCTGCAAAATTTTCATCTGACTGCAACGCCACTTCTAATTCAACAATAGCTTCTTTCGTCCGCCCTAGCTTAACTAAGGCATAAGCAATATGAAAACGGTTTGAAGGGTTATTCGCATTCATCGAAAATGCTTGCCTGAGAAACTTTAACCCTGACTTATAATGCTTTTGCTGACAGAGGATCCAACCTTTGGTATCAAAAAAGTTTTCATTGTTACCCTCCAGCGCTATTGCCTTATCGACAAAATCCAAAGCCTTTTCTGGATTTTCTTCTAAATATATATTCGCCAGATTGTTATAAACATATTTTTTGTTCAGCAAATCAGCCACTTGCTCCAATACAAAATAGTGTTCTTTTGCTTTGTCTTTATGACCAATACTAAAAAAATAATCTGCAAATAAATTACGATGAAAATAACTTTCTGGATAACTCTCGATTATATTATTCATAATTTTTTCAAATGAACGATTACCAATATTTTCATTTTTCGCTAATTGATATAATTTAATGGCTGCTAACGAATAATTACTGTTAAGTTCCAATGCCTTAAAATAAAACTTCTGTGCTGTATGAAACTGTTTTTTGAAATAGGCGATATCACCAGCAATTAATTGAACGTTTGCATTGTTAGTTTGAGTGACTAACAATTTATTAGACAATGCTTCCGCCTTGGTCATTTGTCCTTGAATGACATACAAACGCATCAACTCTATTTTTGAATAAATAAAATCAGGCAATAACTCTAATGATTTTAAAAGAGAGATTTCTGCATCACCGAATAATTTAGCTTGTCTTTGCATTTGCCCTAGAGTAAGTAGCAGCTGAGGATTATCATTCCATAAACTAAATAGGTTCCGATATTCTTTTGATGCTTTAACTAAATTATTTTGTGCGGTGTAAATTTCAGCTTTAGCTTGAATGTATTTAGGCTCTAAAAAATAATCATTGCTGAGTCTGTCTAACTCATCAATTGCCAAATCAAGTTTATTCATTAAACGATAAACTTTAACAATTTGCTCTGACGGAATTGGACTGCCATCAGCATATCTTTTAGCGTTAAAAAAGGTCTCTAGGGCAGATTCCAGTTTATGTTGGCTTAATAAAGAATTACCAAGTAATACATACAATCTCAAACTCTGAGGTTCTGCTATTATCAATTTTTCAGCATGTTTTTGAGACTGAGAAAATTCCCTTTTCAGAAAAAGTAATTGAGCCTGATTAAATTTAGCCTGAATTGAATTTGGCAAGACCCTTAATACATCATCTATAATCAATTGAGCATCATCAATTCGTTTGAGATCAACTAAAATATCACTTTTTAATAATTGATAATTGGTATTTTCAGGTGCGGTAGACAGTAATTCATCCACTATTTCAAGTGCCTTTACTGCTTGCTTATTTTGAATATAAAGTATTGCTACCGTTTGTTTTATTTTTTCTTCGCTGTTATCCGCTAGTTCAGCCTTGAATACAGCCAGTGCTTGTGGATACTTTTTCAAAGCTTGCAGTGTTTTTATCTGCATTAGCACCAGCGCTTTATTATCGCCATGAATCTTGCGTAAATCTGAAATCAACATGTCACATCTGTGAATTCTTTTTCCCTTAATATACAAATTACATAACATAAGAGACATAGGTAAATTTTGTTCGGTGATTAAAATATTCTTCTCAAGAAACTTTTGTGCTTGATAAGTTTCCCCTTGTTTAATATAAATATCCGCCAGCATTACAATCGTTTTAATACTCTCTTTTTCTTGTGCTAGAAAAACTTGTAAATGCTTACGTGCCTTCTCATAATTCCCCATCATGTAATCAGCCAATCCTGACACATATTGCAACTGTGGTAATTGATCTAAAATGGATCTCGGCAATAAAGTCAGTTTTTGAATTAAATTGTTGTATGCATTATCTGCCAGCTCATTTTCATTATTGATAGAAAAAAGTCGGGCGTTTAATAACATCATAAAAGGATCATCAGAGGTTTCCTTCAGTATGCCATTAACAATAACTCTCGCTTTATCGTAATCATTAAGGGCAATATAAACATTCGCAAGAGAACGGCTAATATACGGATCAGCAGGAGAGCTTTTATAGGCACGTTCGAAAAAAACAAGCGCTAATTCCATTTCGTCAGCTTGTTGATGAAGCTGACCTTGTAAATGAAGTGAAAGGGGATCTTCTGGATTTATTGTCGCCAACTTGATAGCCAACTCTTGCGCTTTCTTAATATCTCCATGATGCATATAAAGCGAAGCAAGGCCACTTATTGCCCTTATATCTTCGGGTTGCAAAGCTAACGCAAGATTATATTTTTCAAGCGTTTTATCAATGTTTTTTAAATTTTGCCAGGCTACAGCCTGCAACAAGAAGAGTTCAAATTTATTATTTTCAGTTAAAACAGTGAATGGAAGATCAATTACTTTTTCATAATTATTCTTTTGCATATAAGCTTTAGCAAGAGTTAAGGCAACCAGATTTAAGTCAGCTCCCAATACAATTGCTTCATTGAGCTCATCTATTGCGGCATCTGTTTCCCTTTTAATAACAAGCACCTTCCCTAATAATAATTTAGCCGCTAAATTTTTAGGATTCTCCTGAAGCGCATTTTTTAAATGAATATGAGCCTCATTATTTTTTTCCAAAGAGAAACTCTGCAGCGCTTTTTCATAATTATCGGATGACTGAGCTTCTGATGGCTGAGCAGCTGTAGGAAGACAAGTAAACATCAACAACAGGGAGACCATAAATAATATTTTAGTCGACACATTTAATCCTAAGTTTGAAACCAATATTTAATCCTAACACTTCTAACAAAATCGTTAATAACATGTTATTTTATTTTTCATTCAATATAAACCAGATAAGCCAATTTTAGTAAATATACCTAAAACTACTTCTACTACTATTAGTAACTCAAGTTTCGGAGTTCAAAAAAAGAAATAAAACAAACTAAATTGATGATTTTAAAGAGGTTGACGTCTCATTGTG
>JABSOJ010000247.1 GCA_013216005.1 Alteromonadaceae bacterium
GGTTAGTGCATCCACTGCTTTAGCGTTGTTATTGAACGGTATGCTTCCAAATATTTTTACCCCTGCTGAGTAGTTACAAATTGTTTTTACTATTGTTCAGGCAAGAGTGGGGTGTTATTTCTTGTAAGATATCTGTTAGTTCCAGATAAAAGAAAATAAGTAAGAATAAAAATATTTAATATCAATATATTTTTATTATGATAGTAAAATCAAAAATTTGACACGTGAGTTAAAGTCAAATGATAAAAGCTACCAGTCTTCAGAGTCATCAAGTAAATCTTTTAACCTTTTCTTCTCTAATAATTCATCAATACGTTTACGTACTTCAGTATCATGTTCTTTTTTTTCAGTTGAAGAAAGATCTTCTTTATAATCCTGTGGTGTATTTTTATCTTTTGTTTCATTGGGTAAAGTGAATGCCATAAGTTATCTCCTCAATCTATAAACAAAAAGTTAACATTATATAGATCAACAATAGGAAAGATGTTGCGATTTTTCAAATGAAACAATTGTAAAGTTTGAGTATTTCTTTGTTATCGGACTTGTTAGACTTTCTGTAATTGAACTCATATTAAAAAAAAGCAAAATAATATTTTATGAAATCTATAGCGTTTTTGTCTTGGTTTGACCAATATAGGCAACAAGCAGAATTGATGAAACAGCGGCGACTGGTCATATTATCAGGGGAAAGCAGTTGGGCTTTATCTTTGTTAACAAGGATTAATTCCTTTCCTTTGAATCAAGAATCTTTGAATCAAGAACCTTTGAATAAAAACTCAAATAAATTAATAAATAATATTTGGCATATTTATAGTGATGACCCTTTATTTTCGGCAAACATAAATAGGCAAAATTATCGTTTTAAGCTTGGAACAGAAAGCCAGTATGTTGTTTTTGCCGATAGTCAATTTAATATTGATGCTTTTGCTGCATTGTCAGGGACGATAGTTGCGGGAGGTATTTTGTTTTTATTATTGCCCGCCGATTTTGAAAAGTCGTCACTGTATTTGAATAGTTGTTTTATGCAACGACTGGTTAATAAAGTTAAAAATAACCTGTTAGTTACCGTATTAGAGCAAGGGAGTGTTGAATACGAATTGGATGAAAACGAGTTGGATGAAAATAAGTGGAATGACAAAATGTTATTAAATGCATCGTCACTAAAATCACATCAGCCAACAGCTAAGTTATCACCAAGTATTCAATCGTTAAAATGTCTTACACAAGAGCAATATCAAGCGGTAGTCGCAATAGAAAAAGTACTTACTGGACATCGTAACCGACCTTTGGTTATAACGGCCGACAGAGGTAGAGGGAAGTCTTCAGCAATGGCTATTGCAGCCAGTCATTTACTTGCAACTGCTAAGCAGTCCACAACTAAGCAATGTTCCGCAAAGCAAGCACTACATATTGTGGTGACTGCTCCGCATCAGCAGGCATTAAATATTTTCTTCAAGCAATTGCAATCAAGTTTACCTGATGTTGAATTGCATAATAACGTTCTGACGCACGCGAATGGATTGATCGAGTTTATTCCGGTTGATCAACTGATTAAAAACCCGATAAAAGCGAGCTTGTTATTAGTTGACGAAGCTGCGGCTATTCCAGTGTATCTGTTAGAGCAACTGCTTTTGCAATATCACCGATGTGTTTTTGCCAGTACAATTCACGGATATGAAGGTGCAGGTCGGGGTTTTACCCTTAAATTTCAAAAAATACTGACTAAGCTCAAACCAGAGTGGCGGGCGATTCACTTAAAACAAGCGATTCGTTGGAGTGACAAAGATCCTTTAGAAGATTTTATTTTTGATGTTTGTTTACTGAATGCAGAACTACCAGCTTTGTCTGATGATGATGAATCAGCAGGTGAAGATAAACCTTTTAAAACAGATGGCACTGAATTTATCGAACTTAGTAGTGCTGATCTTCTCTGTAATGAATATTTGCTTGCCCAGGTCTTTGCGGTTTTAGTTACGGCGCATTATCAAACATCTCCGAGCGATTTAAAGTTATTACTGGATAACAAACAGATCACCTTGGTGGCACTCAAACGGCAGGAGCATATCTTAGCGGTAGCGTTATTAATGCGAGAAGGCCAGTGTTCAATTGAAGAAGTTGAATTAGTTATTCGTAGCAAACGACGGTTAAGAGATCAGTTTTTACCCCAGTCCTTACTGACACATTGTGGTTTTGAAGAAAGTTTTAATTTCAATTACTTCAGAATTATGAGAATTGCCGTTCATCCTAAAATTCAAGGGCAGGGCATTGGTGGATATTTTCTAAAGCAAATAGAAAATTTAGCGAAAGATAAAAATATAGATTTTATTGGCACTAGCTTTGGTGCAAATGAGTCATTGCTGCGTTTCTGGCAAAAGGCTGGTTTTGCTTTATGTCGCATAGGTTTTAGTCAGGATAATGCCAGTGGTGAGCATTCTGCATTGTTATTAAAAACGGTAGCATTAAAAACGACAACATTAAAAGCGACAACATTAAAAGCGACAACGAAACAAAGTGTCATTTTTCATCAAAAAGTTGTTAAAGAGTTTTATCGTGTATTTGATTATTTACTCTGTGATGAATTTAAAGAATTATCTCCCCAGTTAGTTTGGCAAATATTGCACTTTTGCCCGTCAGAGGTCCTGATAGAGCTCAGTCCCGTAGATAAACTGAGCGTTGAAGACTTTATTCAGTCTACACGATTATACAGTACTTGTGTTTTCGGTTTGCACCGTTGGTTATTAGTGCATAGTATTAATACGTACGATGTTGAAATATTGCCGTTAATTAGTCGAATACTTCAGAAGCATTCAGTTGAATCTATTTGTCACAATTATAATTTCAAAGGAAAAAAAGCATTGAATTCACATTTGCTTAATTATATTAAGAGGCATAATTGAGGGAATAAATTTTAAGGATAAATATATGCAATCAGTGATCAGCGTACAAGCGCTGAATAAAATTTACCAAGATGTAACCGCTGTTGATAATATTAGTTTTGAAATTGAAGAGGGCCATTGTTTTGGCTTATTAGGACCGAATGGAGCAGGGAAAACTACCACGATTGAAATAATGGAAGGTATTATTTCTGCAACACAAGGTCGGGTTTTATATAAAGGGGAACTGGTTCACGACAACATTTCAGAGCAAATAGGCATTCAATTTCAGCATACCGCGCTACAAGATCATTTAACGGTTCAAGAAACCTTGAACTTTTTTGCTTCATTTTATCAACAAACTTTAACATCAGAAGAATTAACAGAGTTGTGTGATTTAGGCGAGTTTCTCAATAGAGATAACCGGTTATTGTCTGGAGGACAAAGGCAGAGGTTGCTGTTAGCGTTAGCTTTAATAAACGATCCGGCTATTATCTTTTTAGATGAACCTACAACAGGGCTTGACCCTCATGCACGTCGAACCTTCTGGCAATTAATTAAAAATCTTAAAGCAAAAAATAAAACTATTATCTTAACAACTCATTATATGGACGAAGCTGAACAGTTATGTGATGACATAGTGATCATGGACAAAGGGCGGATCATTGAAAGTGGCACACCTCATCAATTATTGAATAAACATTTCCAGGATATTTTAATCTACCTGCCAAAAGAACAAATTAGTGAACAATTAATGTTGAAACATAAGTGGAATTTATTAGGCGATCAGGTTGAAATAAAGAGTAAGAATGTTGAAAAAACATTGTCTTTGTTAATGACAAATAATGTCTCACTTGAAGGCTTACAGGTTAAATCAGCCAACTTAGACGATTTGTTTTTGAAACTTACAGGTCATTCATTAGTTGAAACGTCGCTTACTGCTTAAATAATAAGAAGGGATCACTTTAAATGAATTTTAAACGTTTTTATGCGGTTTTTAAAGCACGTAACCTGGAATTTATTCGGGAAAAATCAACATTAGGCTGGAACATTATTTTCCCTGCATTCTTGCTGGTCGCTTTTGCTGTTATTTTTTCAGGAGATGGTCAGGCTGTATATAAAATAGGGGTGTTACAGGATAATATTGTAAAACAAGCAGGAGAACAAGCATTAGAACAAGTAGCGAGACAAGCAAAGAAAAAGCCGGTTTTTTTGCAAACTAAGCATATAAATTTTATTGAATATCGAAATAAATCTTTAGCGCAATTAAAATTATCTCAACATAATATTGATTTGTTGATCGATTTTAATGAACAAAAATATTGGGTCAATGAAACGTCCCCGAAAAGTTATTTAGTTGAAAAAATATTTTTAGCCGAGCATCTTTCATTTTCACGATTACTCGCCACGGGGAACAAAATACGTTACGTCGATTGGGCGTTACCCGGCATATTAGGCATGAATATGATGTTTAGTTGTTTGTTTGGTGTCGGTTATGTCATCGTCAGGTATCGTAAGAATTCAGTGTTAAAACGTTTGAAAGCAACGCCATTATCGGCTTTTGAGTTCGTTTCTGCTCAGTTAATGTCTCGGTTGTTTCTTGTAATGTCCATGATCGTAATTGTGTACACTGGTTGTAATTATATTTTTGATTTTTATATGTTAGGTAGTTACTTTGATTTGTTTTTAATTGCTACTTTAGGGGCTTTTACTTTGATCACTATGGGATTGTTGGTTGCCTGCAGAAGTAAGAGTGAAGAGTTGACAGGAGGTTTACTTAACGTGCTCTCATGGCCAATGATCGTGTTATCCGGAGTTTGGTTTAGTTTGGAAGGTGCACCACATTCAGTTAAGGTCTTTGCGGAGTTTCTCCCGTTAACACATTTAGTTGCTGGTGCGAGAAAAGTGATCACTGAAGGTGCTTCTTTAGTTGATATTAGTTATCACATAACGGCACTATTGGTGATGAGTACCGTATTTTTATCGTTAGGTTCTTATTTATTCAGCTGGAATGCTGAAAGGTAATACGGTACTGGGAGTCAGATGATTAGCTTAGCTTAGCTTAGCCTAACCTAATCTAACTTAAATTAACTTAGCTGCCGCATGATTTTCGGATAACTAAACTTGTAGGCATAAGCGTGGTGCTGACTTCTTCACCTTTTATCAATTTTAATAAGCTGTCTACCAATAACTCACCTGCTAAAATTGTATTTTGACGGGCAGTAGTTAAGGTCGGATAAGTGAAACTTGCCATTGGGATATCATCAAACCCAACTATTGCAACATCATCGGGCACTTTAATATTATGTTCCTGCAATGCTCGCATTGCACCAATGGCGATTAAATCGCTTGCGCCAAAAATAGCATCAAAAGACTGATCACTTTCAATAAGTTCGCAAGCAGCTTTATGTCCAGATTCTTCGGTAGAAATTGCGTCTATTTGCAATTGTTTATTAATCGGTAGTTTGTTATCGGTAAGTGCCTTGCAGTGACCTAAATAGCGATCAAAAAATTCAGGAGAATGAAGTGAGGCACTGCCAATAAAAGCAAAATTTTTATAATTATTTTTAATTAAATGTTCAGTAAGTTGATAACCGCCATGAAAATTATTACAGCCTACTGAAATAATGGGTAAGTCTTTAACATCGGCCCCCCAACGAACAAAACGGGTATTTTGTTCAATTAACTGGACCAATTTTTCTTCATAATCAAGAAAATCACCATAACCCAATAAAATAATACCGTCAGCTTTGTTGGTATCTTCAAAATCGGCATGCCAGTCATTTTTCATTTGCTGGAAAGAAACCAGTAAATCATAACCCTGTTTAGAACATGCACGGGTAATGCTGCCAAGCATAGACATAAAGAAAGGATTTATTAACGAATCATCGTTAGTGGGATCTTCAAATAAAAGTAGAGCAATGGTCGCACTGTGTTGAGAGCGTAAATTACTGGCATTTTTATCAACTTTATAATTAAGCTCTTTAGCAATGGCCTGAACTTTTAACCGGGTTTCTTCGTTTACTAATGGGCTGTTACGCAATGCCCTGGAAACAGTTGATTGCGATACGCCAGCACGATAGGCAATGTCAAAAGAAGTTGGTTTTACTTTCATTATTAATACCTAAATTAGGAAGATTACTAAGATATTAACCGACCACCATAACGAAGTATAGTGTCAAATCACTTTGAAATGTAGTTTCAGAGCTACCTGGGTTGTTAATTGTGAAAGTAGCTATCAGGAACAACCTTTCTTGAAAAACACCGAAAGCACTGTGTTTTTCAATCACCTTATTATGTTAACTTAAATTCATCATACAGCAGCGTAAAATTGGTCGTAATGGAACAAGAAATAGTGGGATATCATCTGGATGAGGAAAATCATTGGGTGGCAGAACTATCCTGCGGTCATAACCAGCATGTACGGCATAATCCACCTTGGGTTAGTCGTCCCTGGGTTATAACTGCAAAGGGAGAGAGGCTAGGCTGTCGAAAACTCGTGTTTTTAGGGATATCCAATTTCCCAGTTTTTGACTTTACAAAGTATGATATTTACTA
>JABSOJ010000023.1 GCA_013216005.1 Alteromonadaceae bacterium
CAAAATCTTCGTTTTGCAATATTGCTTGAATACCCCGTAAAATAAGGCTTTCAGGATTTCCGTTCAGACACTAATTACTGCCGTTTACCGTAAAGTGAATGTTTATGACAGCTTTATCGAGGGTGCAAAACAAGGGTTTGAGACGAGTATAAAGCTCATCCCGTACTTATTAGCCATGTTGTGTGCTATTGGGGTGTTTAGAGCTAGTGGTACTTTAGATGTCCTTATAGAAGGTATTCGTTATATTGTGCTTAGTTTAGGTATAGATGCGAGATTTGTGGATGGTCTGCCAACCGCGTTTATGAAGCCATTAAGTGGCTCAGGAGCCAGAGCTATGATGATTGAAACAATGAATACTCATGGGGCAGATTCATTTGCCGGACGTGTTGCTTCAATTGTACAAGGCTCCACAGAAACTACCTTTTATGTACTTGCTGTATATTTTGGTTCAGTGGGTATTCGTCATACCAGACATGCGGTTACTTGTGGTTTAATTGCTGATTTAGCGGGGATATGTGCGGCGATTGGTGTTTGTTATTGGTTTTTTGGATGATTGTTATTGGATGGTTTTTATTGGATAAGTGATATAAAGGATCAGGTATAAATCTTAAACATTGAAAATTAGACAAGTAAAAACACAGCATAACAGCCGTGTTTTTATTATTATTTTTTTTGAATTATAGTTTTTAAATAATTTTTAGAAAACTACTCTTCTTCAGCATCAATATCTGAAGGTGTAATACTTGCAGCATGATGTCCCTTAGGGCCAGCATTTAACTCGTAATTTACATCTTGACCAGCTTTCAATGTACGATATCCATCCATTTTTATTGTTGAATAATGAGCAAAAATATCTTCACCACCATCCTCCGGACGAATAAAACCAAAACCCTTTGCGTTATTAAACCATTTAACCGTACCGTGAGCCATACTTAAACTTCCTTCTATAATCATCGGTAATTAGGTATGCTTCCCTAAAAGCAATTAGCAGATAAAACTTAGCGACTAAAAAACAGCCACCTAATGAATCGTAGATAAAATATATTATTAGTCAAGCTTATTTAGTGAATTATTTAATCTTTTTGCTGTATAATTTAATTTTTACAAAAAATTACAGCAAAAACATCAGGTACAGACTAAAATTAAATTATGAGTGATAGAAAAGAGTTAATGGATAATCAAGAAGTAGTTCTAGAGGCGGTAAGAGATAAACTTCAGCGACCGTCGATGTATAATGTTATGTTGTTAAATGATGACTACACACCAATGGATTTTGTTGTTGAGGTTTTAAGAACATTTTTTAACAAGAATGTAGATCAGGCAACAGAAATAATGTTGGCTATACATTATAAAGGTAAAGCACTTTGTGGAACATACACTGCTGAAGTTGCTGAAACAAAAGTTAATCAGGTAAGTAGTTTTGCTTGTGAAAATCAGCACCCGTTAATGTGTGTTATGGAAAAGGCGTGAATTCGTTTTGGTTATATATTGGAGTAACAGATGCTTAATAAAGACTTAGAAAATTCCCTAAATTTAGCATTCCGTCAAGCTAAAGAGTCTCGTCATGAGTTTATGACGGTAGAACATTTATTGTTGGCATTGCTAGATAATCCGTCATCAATTGAAGCACTTAATGCCTGTGGTGCAGATATGTCAAAGCTCCGTACGGATTTATTAGCCTTTATTGGTGAAACTACACCCGTGATACCCGCTGGTGAAGACGAAAGAGAGACTCAACCTACATTAGGCTTTCAAAGAGTGCTGCAACGGGCTGTATTTCATGTTCAGTCATCAGGTAAAAGCGAAGTTAACGGGTCAAATGTACTTGTTGCGATTTTTAGTGAGCAAGAGTCTCAAGCGGCATATTTTTTGAAAAAATCTGATATCAGTCGTTTAGATATTGTTAATTTCATTTCTCATGGTATTGCAAAAATTGAAAGTGATAAACCTTCACCATTTACTGAAGAACCAGTACATTCGGTGGAAGAAGAACCCAGGACAATTGAAAAGTTTTCTTTAAATTTAAATGAAGAGGCACTTAAGGGAAATATTGATCCGCTTATTGGCAGGGATGATGAATTAGAGCGAACACTGCAAGTATTAAGTCGCCGCAGAAAAAATAATCCTATATTTGTCGGTGAAGCCGGTGTTGGTAAAACAGCAATTGCTGAAGGGTTGGCTAATTTAGTGATTTCAGACAAAGTACCTGATTTTTTAGTTGATGCTACCATTTATTCATTGGATTTAGGTGCATTATTGGCTGGAACTAAATATAGAGGTGATTTCGAAAAACGTTTTAAATCTCTGTTAAAAGATTTAGAAAACGATAAGAATGCCATTTTATTTATCGATGAAATTCACACTATTATTGGTGCTGGTGCTGCTTCTGGTGGCATGATGGATGCGTCTAATTTATTAAAACCTTTGTTGTCGTCGGGTAAATTACGTTGTATGGGCTCGACAACTTACTCAGAATATCAAAGTGTGTTTGAAAAAGATCGGGCCCTTGCCCGTCGTTTCCAGAAAATTGATATAGTTGAACCAAGTGTTGAAGATACTACTAAGATACTGCATGGGTTGAAAGAGAAGTACGAATCACATCATGGTATCCGATACTCTAACAAGGCTTTAAGAGCCGCTGCACAGCTTTCAGCTAAGTATATTAACGAAAGGTTTTTACCGGATAAAGCCATTGATGTTATTGATGAAGCCGGAGCTAAGCAGCAATTAGTGGCAATATCAAAACGTAAAAAAGTTATTAATGATGTAGATATTGAAAACATTGTAGCAAAAATGGCTAGAATACCTGAAAAATCTGTTTCTTCATCAGAGAAAGATAGCTTAAAAACACTTGAGCGTAACTTGAGATTAGTTGTGTTTGGACAGGATGAAGGTATAGAGGAATTGTGTTCTGTTATTCGATTATCGCGTGCTGGATTAAGCAATGAAAAAAAACCGATAGGTTCATTTCTATTTGCCGGACCAACGGGGGTTGGTAAAACAGAAGTAACCCAACAATTAGCTAAAATATTGGGCGTAGAGTTATTGCGTTTCGATATGTCTGAATATATGGAAAAACATGCTGTTAGTCGTCTTATTGGTGCTCCTCCGGGATATGTTGGTTATGAGCAAGGCGGATTATTAACTGATGCCGTATTAAAACATCCTTATGCGGTTGTATTATTGGATGAAATAGAAAAAGCGCATCAAGATGTTTATAATATTCTTTTACAAGTGATGGATCACGGTACATTAACGGATAATAATGGTCGAAAAGCTGATTTCAGAAATATTATCTTGGTATTGACAACCAACGCTGGCGCATCAGAAACAGCCCGCCAATCCATAGGTTTCAAGCAACAAGATCATAGTTTGAATGGCAAGGAAGCAATCAACAAAGTTTTTTCTCCTGAGTTTAGAAATAGACTTGATAATATTGTTTGGTTCAATCATTTAGATACAGATGTTATTCAGCTTGTTGTAGATAAATTTATTGTTGAGCTTCAAGCCCTGTTAGATGAAAAAGGTGTTTCACTTGAACTTACCCATGAAGCTAAACAGTGGTTGGTACAGCACGGTTACGATAAAAATATGGGGGCTCGGCCAATGGCAAGGTTAATTCAGGAACATTTGAAAAAACCACTGGCTAATGAGTTATTGTTTGGTGAGCTTACCCATGGTGGTGTGGTTAAAGTTGAAGTTAATAAAGATAAATTGAAGCTTATCTATGAAAAGAAAGCGGAATTAGTTGAACAATAAAGCTGAATTTAGTTTTTTTGAACTTATGTCTTAATTCAAAAAAAAGATACAAAAAAGCCCTGATATTCAGGGCTTTTTTATTATTACTACTACATATAAGGCAATAACCAAGAGACTTATCTGGCACGGAAAG
The DNA here is from genome assembly GCA_013216005.1 of Alteromonadaceae bacterium. Classification (GTDB taxonomy): domain Bacteria; phylum Pseudomonadota; class Gammaproteobacteria; order Enterobacterales; family Alteromonadaceae; genus JABSOI01. The sequence continues at coordinate 3,893 of JABSOJ010000023.1, forward strand.
TAATGCGGCCTTTTGATAAATCATATGGAGTCAATTCTACTGTTACTTTATCGCCAGTTAATATGCGAATGTAATGTTTACGCATTTTTCCTGAAATGTGTGCAGTAACAACATGCCCATTTTCCAGTTCAACACGGAACATTGTATTAGGCAATGTATCTAATACAGTACCTTGCATTTCAATATTTTCTTCTTTCGCCATTGGGCGTTAAACCTCTAATGTTGGGTATAAATAAAAAGCTGCGCGAATGATGCCGAATTGATCGTCTAATGTAAAGCTAAAGGTAGATTTTATTTAATCTTATTATAGACCCAAATATTATCTTTTAACTTTTCAAATGGAAAATAACGATCTTTATAATTCATTTTAGCACAATCATCTATTTGATAACCTAAATATAAAAACTCTTTATTAAAAGATTTAGCAATTTCAATTTGTTTCAAAATAGAAAAAATGCCCAAGGCCGATGATCTATATTCTGGAGAGTAGAAGGTGTAAACAGCTGACAATGCATTATTTAACCGGTCAGTAACCGCAACAGAAACAAGTTTTTCTTTGTGCCAAACTTCAATAAAAATTTGATCGACTAGTTTGCTTGCTAAAAAGCTGGTGAATTGAGCTTTATTCGCTGGATACATGCTGCCATCCCGGTGTATTGTATTGATGTAGTTTTCATACAGGGGATAATAATCAGTTTTAATTTTATTTGAAATAAGATGAGTAAATTCACTGTTTTTTCTAAGTAATCGTTTCTGACTACGTGAAGCAGTAAATTTATTGACGAGCACACGAATTGATTGGCACGCACTGCAAGCTAAACAGTGAGGGCGATATATTTGATCTCCGCTCCGTCGAAATCCTTGGGTCATTAACCAACTGTATCGTTCGGAATTTTGTAATCTTAAATCAGTTGCTATTAGTAATCTTTCTTCTTGATTGGGTAAATAGTTGCAAGGAAAAGACTTTGTAACACCTAATTGATAATTTGTACTCATATCCTTTAACTCAAAATTTTAAGTTACGTGCTTGCCATAAATTTGATGGTACTACATTAGTTATAGCTTTATTTTTTAATTCTATAAACTTATTACGACTAATTTCTTTACAGCCCATATCTTTTAGAAAAGGATTCAATATCTGGCAATCTATAAAATCAACGTTAACCTGAGCCAGTAAACGTATTAAATAGACCAGTGCAATTTTTGAGGCGTTATTTTTGGTATAAAACATCGACTCGCCGGAAAAATAACCGTTAATTGCCACACCATACAAACCGCCGACAAGTTCATTATTCATCCATACTTCAATTGAATGGGCAAAACCTTGCTGATGTAATTGTTTATAAGCGTCGATCATTTGCGGCACGATCCAGGTATCTTCTTTGCGAAATGGTGCATCAGAGCAATAATCTATTACTTGATCAAAATTACAATTAACAGAAACGCGATAATCAGATTTTTTGAGTACTTTTGTTAATGTCCGGTTTATACGGATATCTTCGATTGAAATGATCGCTCTTGGATCAGGAGACCACCACATAATAGGGTCTTGTTCACTAAACCAGGGAAATATTCCTTGCTGGTAAGCAGAAACAAGTCGTTCACATGAAAGATCGCCACCTATGGCTAATAAGCCGTTAGGATCGGATAAGGCGTTATTAACAGACGGAAAGGCCAGACTAACGGATGAAATATAGTGTAGAGTCTGGCTGATAGTCATAATAGTATTTTAAATAACTTATTGAATTTTATTTCTTTGCATCTAGGAAGCGTTCAGCATCTAAAGCGGCCATACAACCAGCACCGGCCGATGTAATTGCTTGTCGATAGATATGGTCAGCGACATCACCAGCAGCATAAACACCTTCAATACTGGTTTGAGTGGCGTTACCATTAGTGCCGCTTTGAATGGTTAAATAGCCATTCTTCATCTCTAATTGATCTTTGAATATACCTGTATTTGGTATATGACCTATTGCGATAAAGACTCCGCTAACTTCCAGCTCTTCGGTAGCATCTGATTTCATGTCTTTTAAACGTAAACCAGTAACGCTCATATTATCACCCAATACTTCATCGAGGGTACGGTCAAGGTGTAAAACGATATTACCATTTTCTACTTTGTCCATTAAACGTTTAGTCAATATTTTTTCAGAGCGGAAAGTATCACGGCGATGTATTAAATGAACTTCTTCAGCGATGTTAGCTAAATAAAGTGCTTCTTCAACAGCGGTATTACCGCCACCAACAACAGCAACTTTCTGGCCTTTATAGAAAAAACCATCGCAAGTAGCACAAGCAGATACACCACGACCCATAAAGGCCTCTTCAGAAGGTAAACCTAAATATTGTGCTGAAGCGCCTGTACAGATAATTAATGCATCACAAGTATACTCGATGCTATCACCCTTTAATTTAAAAGGACGGTTTGAAAAATCCACTTCATTGATATGATCAAAAATTATTTCAGTATCAAATTTTTCAGCATGCTTTTGCATACGTTCCATTAATGCAGGACCCGTTAAGTCATCAGCATCACCCGGCCAATTTTCAACTTCAGTTGTAGTGGTTAATTGCCCACCTTGTTGCATACCTGTGATCATTACTGGGTTAAGATTAGCGCGTGCTGCATAAACAGCTGCTGTATATCCGGCTGGGCCAGAGCCCAAAATGAGTAACGGGCAATGTCTTGCTTCGCTCATGAATTACTCCAAAAAAAAATTTAGTCTGATTACTTGATTGGGATTCTATGTAAATAACTCAAGCAGGTAAATTGATTTATAATAAAAAAAGCGTATTTCATTAAAATAAATGAAATACGCTTTAAAATTAATGGTATTAAGTTTTTTAACTCAGCAAGAATTAGCTGATGTTAACGTTAAATTAGTTAATTAATGCAATACCGGGTTCGATAAACTCAAAACCAAGATTGTCAGCAACACTCTTACACGTTACCTGACCATTGATAACATTCAAGCCATTTAATAAATGCTTGTTGTCTAATAATGCATGTACATAGCCTTTATTCGCAAGTTGAATAATATAAGGTAATGTTGCATTGTTTAAAGCAAAAGTAGAAGTCAGTGGTACTGCGCCTGGCATGTTAGCCACACAGTAATGTACAACATCATCAACAATAAATGTTGGATCAGCATGAGTTGTAGCGTGTGACGTTTCAATACAACCGCCTTGGTCAATGGCAACATCAACGATTGCAGAGCCAGGTTTCATGTTTTTGATATGTTCTTTAGTTACTAGCTTAGGTGCTGCGGCGCCAGGGATAAGTACACCGCCAATAACTAAATCGGCTTCAAGTACATGTTTTTCCAGTGCATCGGCTGTTGAATAAATTGCTTTGATTTTATTGCCGAATAAATCATCTAAACGACGTAATACGTTGGTATTACGGTCAAGTACAACAACATCTGCACCCATGCCCACAGCCATTTTAGCAGCGTTGTTACCAACCATGCCACCACCGATAATAACAACTTTAGCTGGTTCTACGCCCGGAACACCACCAAGTAGCATGCCACGGCCTGCGTTTGATTTTTCAAGTGCTTGTGCGCCAGCTTGAATTGACATACGACCAGCAACTTCAGACATAGGGGCTAATAATGGCAAACCACCAAAATCATCAGTAACTGTTTCATAAGCAATACAAACAGCCTTACTTTTTACTAAGTCTTTCGTTTGCGGTAAATCTGGTGCCAAGTGCAAATAAGTAAATAAAATTTGACCTTCACGTAACATGGCACGTTCAACAGCTTGTGGTTCTTTAACTTTTACGATCATTTCTGCTTGAGCAAAAACTTGGTTTGCAGTATCAAGAATAGATGCACCAGCATCTTTATAATCTTGATCAGTAAAACCAATACCAATGCCTGCATTAATTTCAACAATAACCTGATGGCCGTGATTTATTAGTTCACGTACGCTAGCTGGAACCATACCAACACGGTATTCGTGATTTTTTATTTCTTTAGGTACACCAATGATCATAATTAAACTCTCTTGTTAAAGTATGCGACTAGTATAATGATGTTTTACTGGAACAACCTGTCGTTATTCGGACAAACCTAGCATATAATGCTGAATATCTGAATAATTATAGTGTTTTATAAAATGAGTGCTTCTTTAGTAAAAAAAATAGATCGTATTGATAGTAATATTTTAGTTGAACTTCAAAAAAACGGACGATTATCTAATGTTGAATTATCAAAAAGGGTAGGGTTAAGTCCAACACCTTGTCTTGAAAGGGTAAAAAGGCTGGAAAAAGAAAAGTATATAATAGGATATCAAGCAATATTGAATCCACAGAAATTGAAAGCTGCCTTATTGGTTTTAGTAGAAATAACGTTAACTAAAACAAGTCCTGATGTATTTGATGAATTTTCTAAAGCAGTGCATGAATTAGATGTCATTCAAGAATGCCACCTTGTTTCTGGCGATTTTGATTTTTTATTAAAAACCCGTGTTGCTGATATGGCTGCTTATCGGCAATTACTGGGTGATACTTTGTTAAGACTACCAGCAGTAAGTGAAAGTAGAACCTATGTTGTTATGGAAGAAGTTAAATCGACAAGTTTTATACCTGTTAAGCGTTAATTTAAAGGTTTAAAAGTTTAAAAGTTTAAACTGGGTTAATAGTCTGTTATTTTATCCAGTATAAGAATGAAATTTTTCGTGGTTATTATATTGTCTACTAAATCTATATTGCCAGAGTCACAAGAAAGTGACTCACTACCAACAAAAGCACCTATATTAAATGGTGTGCAGCGTCTGCTTGAAGCAGGTTTGTTGTTTTCAAGCGTTTTTGCAATGTATCTTATGCTGGTCTTATTCAGTTTTGATCCTGCAGATCCTGGTTGGTCCCAAACAGGTTATCAAACACCCGTCAGAAATTTAGGTGGTTCAGTAGGTGCATATCTTTCAGATTTACTCTTAAATTTGTTTGGGCTAATAGCCTATACACTACCCTTTGTTATGGCTATTACTGGCTGGTTGTTGTTTCAAAAATATCATCGTTTAATGCAATTGGATTATTTAACGTTAGGATTAAAGTTTATTGGCTTTATCATGCTTTATATTGGAGTAACTTCAATAGCGAGTATGAATTTTGATGACGTCTTTTATTTTTCTGCCGGTGGTATTTTAGGTGATGTATTAAGCCAATCTTTCTTGCCTTACTTTTCTTTTGTTGGCAGTACTTTATTGTTTTTAATGTTATTTCTTTCTGGTTTTGTTTTGCTTACGGGTTTGTCATGGCTTAATTTTATCGACAATGTTGGTTCATATACTATTGCTGGTGTTCAATATTTATTAACATTACCGGAATTAATTGCTGAAAAATTTGGTACTCAGGAGAAAAAGTCTTCTGACAGTAATGAAGTCGAAATAGAGTCAACAGGTGCAATGAACCTGTTTGATACCATAGAAGATAATCATAAAACGGAAGAACAAGCAGAAGTTAAAAAAGCATTTAGCAGTTTATCAGCTAAAAAAGCGTCTTCTGAGTCGCCATCTGTTAGCAGAGATGTTGATATTAATGGTTTTGATGATGAGGTGTATATTTCAAATGATGTGGATATTACAGAAACAGGTTTAAATGACGAAAAAGTTGAACCTTTTTTGACAATTGACGATTTAATGGATGGTCCTTTAGCTTTTAATGTGCAAGAGCATGTTACTGCAGATGAAATTTCAGCAGCATTTGAAGACGTTGATAAAATTTCAGTTAATGAAGAAACCATGCATGAAAATGTTACACGTCCTGTTCTTCCACAAAACGTTTTCCCTGATAAATATCAGGGAATGCCATCAATTGACTTGTTGGATCGTCCCGATAAATCAGAAAATCCAATTAATCATGAAGAGCTAGAGCAGGTGAGTCGTTTAGTTGAAGCTAAATTGTTAGACTTTGGTGTTCAAGCTCAAGTCGTTTCTGTATTTCCCGGTCCTGTGATCACACGTTTTGAACTAAATTTAGCTCCGGGTGTTAAAGTGAGTAAAATCTCTAATCTTTCTAAAGATTTAGCTCGCTCATTATCAGCAATCAGTGTTCGTGTTGTTGAGGTTATTCCCGGAAAATCAGTTATTGGTCTGGAGTTACCAAATAAACATCGTGAAATAGTGCGTTTAAGTGAAGTCTTATCTTCTCCTGCTTTTGAAAATTCTTCATCACCTTTGTCTATGGTGTTGGGAAAAGATATTGCAGGTGATCCTGTTGTGGTTGATTTAGGTAAAATGCCACATTTACTGGTTGCCGGTACGACTGGCTCAGGTAAATCCGTTGGTGTTAATGCCATGATTGTCAGTTTATTGTATAAATCGACACCTGAAGATGTACGCTTGATCATGATAGATCCTAAAATGCTGGAACTTTCAGTTTATGAAGGTATCCCGCATCTGCTTTCAGAAGTTGTCACTGACATGAAAGAAGCGGCCAATGCTTTGCGATGGTGCGTTGGTGAAATGGAACGCCGTTATAAACTGATGGCGGCGCTTGGCGTACGTAATCTTAAAGGTTATAACCAAAAGGTTGCCGATGGTATTGCAGCGGGTACACCGTTAACCGATCCCTTATGGAAACCAAGTGATAACATGGAGCCAAGTGCTCCGGAATTAGAAAAATTACCAAGTATAGTTGTTATCGTGGATGAGTTTGCCGACATGATGATGATTGTTGGTAAAAAAGTTGAAGAGCTTATCGCACGTATTGCTCAAAAAGCTCGTGCAGCTGGTATTCACTTAATACTCGCGACTCAACGACCATCTGTTGATGTTATTACTGGTTTAATAAAAGCCAATATACCAACACGTATGGCGTTTCAGGTATCATCAAGAATTGATTCTCGTACTGTTTTAGACCAGCAAGGTGCGGAGCAACTGTTAGGTCAGGGTGATATGTTGTATTTACCTCCGGGTACAGGCGTTCCAACTCGTGTTCACGGTGCTTTTGTTGATGATCACGAAGTTCATGCGGTAGTCAGCGATTGGAAATTGCGTGGCGCTCCTAATTATGTTGATGAAATATTAAATGGGGAGAGTGATCAGGATATTCTTTTACCGGGAGAACAACCGGAAGGTGATTCTTCTGAATTAGATGTATTGTATGATGAAGCACTCGTATTTGTTACTGAAACTCGTCGCGTATCAATTTCCAGTGTGCAACGTAAATTTCGTATTGGTTATAATCGTGCTGCCCGTATTGTTGAAGATATGGAACAGCAAGGGATAGTGAGTACACCTGGCCATAATGGTGCCCGTGAAGTATTGGCTCCTCCGCCAGTTAAAGTAGATTTTGATTAATTATTTATTTTTTGTGGCCTGGTTCCTTTGCATAGTTTAAGCATATAGTTTAATTACATAGTTCAATTACACAATTTTATTGCACAAAACAAGATTGGTTTTAGACCGAAAAATTTTTTAAGGTAAAATAATGACCCGTAATAACCCCATTTTTTTATGTGTATTTTCAGCATTCATTCTAATAGACGCAACGAATGCATTGGCAAATGAAGTCAAAATAAACAAACCACAATCCTCAATAGTAATTGAGCAAACATCTGTTAAGCAAAGTGGAAATATTGAGGATAAAAATAGTGATGTTAAAAATAAATTAATTAAAAAGCTAAATGTAGTTGATTTTTTCTCTTCAGATTTTTCTCAGGTTGTTCAAGATGTTAACGGTAACGCGTTACAAACTAGCAGCGGTTCACTCACCGTAAAAAAACCAAATATGGTTTATTGGAATACGCAAGAGCCAGACGAGTCATTAATAGTCTCAGATGGCAAGACGCTGTGGTTTTTTAACCCGTTTATTGAACAGGTAAGCGCTTATAGTTTGAAAAGTGCCATTGCTAATACACCTATTTTATTATTAACCAGCGATTCCCCCCAATTGTGGCAATACTATTTTGTAACAGAGAAGGATGTAACCGAAAAGCAAGTAACTGATATTAATCAGGCCGTTTTTGTTATTCATGCCAAAGATGAAAATAGCCAAGTTAAAAGTCTCGAATTACATTTTAATTCAGACAAATTATCAAGTTTAATTATCCTTGATGCAACGGGACAGATTAGCACTATTACGCTAAATAATATTGATTATAAGAATGAGCCAAAGTTGAGCTTGTTTCAATTTGTTTTGCCAGAAGGTGTTTATTTAGATGACCAGCGTTAATGGTAATTTTGATTTAGATTTTGATCAAAATAATGACAAAGATAATAGTGCTACAAAAGTAAATGAGCTTGATCATGCCTTTAAACCATTAGCGGCTATATTACGTCCGCAGACGTTAGATCAATATGTTGGGCAATCACATATTCTTGCAGAAAAAATGCCATTACGTCTTGCCATTGAACAAGGTAAATGCCACTCGTTAATTTTTTGGGGACCACCCGGCACGGGAAAAACCACACTGGCTGAAATAATAGCAAGTCACGCTGATGCTGATATTGAAAGGGTATCTGCTGTAACCTCAGGAATTAAAGATATTCGGCTGGCGATTGATAACGCAAAACAAAGAGCGTTACACCAAAATCGACGAACCTTATTGTTTGTTGATGAAGTACATCGTTTTAATAAAAGCCAACAAGATGCATTTTTGCCTCATATTGAAGATGGTACGATTATTTTTATCGGAGCAACCACTGAAAATCCGGCGTTTGAGTTAAATCAGGCAATATTATCCCGTACCCGTGTTTATACACTGAAAAAACTTGATAAAGTTGCTCTTACTCAAGTTTTAGTTCGAGCATTAGCTTATATAAAAGAAACAAAATATTCAGTTCAACTTAGTGAAGAAGCTCAAAGACAACTTATTGCTGTTGCAAACGGTGATGCTCGTAGAATATTGAACTTGTTGGAAAATTGTCTGGATATATCTTCTTTGTCTAATTCACTGGAAAAAGACCCTGTTGAAATTACACTGGAGCATATTAGTCAAGTCGCTGGCAATAAATTAGCTCTTTATGATAAAGGTGGCGATGCATTTTACGATATGATCAGTGCTTTTCATAAATCGGTTCGGGGATCAAACCCCGATGCTGCACTTTATTGGTATGCAAGAATATTAACGGGTGGTGGAGATGCTCTTTACGTTGCCCGTCGATTACTGGCTATTGCCAGTGAAGATATAGGAAACGCAGATCCCCGGGCAATGCAATTGGCGATTAATGCTTGGGATACTTATCAGAGAGTGGGACCGTCTGAGGGTGAACGGGCAATAGCTCAGGCATGTGTTTATATGGCTTTAGCACCGAAAAGTAATGCAGTATATTCTGCTTTTAATGAAGCAAAAGCTTTGGCGACAGAAACCGCCGATCTGGATGTTCCTGCTCATTTAAAAAATGCGACCAGTTATATTACCCGAGACTTGGGACATGGCCATGAATACCGTTATGCGCATAATGAAGAAAATGCTTTTGCTGCAGGAGAGAATTATTTTCCTGAGGTTATTGCTAATACAAAATTTTATCACCCGAGTAACCGAGGATTAGAAAAACAACTAAAAGATAAACTTGAATATCTTAATGAATTAAACAGGCAAAGTCATGACCAACGGTATCAGTAATCTTGCTTTATACGCATTTGTAGCACTTGGTGGCGCTTGCGGAGCTAGTTTACGGTTTTTTATTTCACAAATAATGTTAAATTGGCTCGGAAAAGGATTCCCTTTTGCGACTTTGGCGGTTAATATTTCCGGTTCCTTAATTATGGGTTTTTTATATGGGCTTATTGAACAGGGGATTTTAGAGGTTTCTATTTATAGAACGCTGATAGGTATTGGTTTTTTAGGTGCTTTTACGACATTTTCAACCTTCTCTTTAGATAGCCTGCTATTAATTCAGCAAGGAGAAATGTTGAAAGCGACGATAAATATATTATTAAATGTCAGCTTGTGTATATTTGCAGCGGCAATTGGTATGTTTATTGTGACTTCCTTCTCTAAATAAAAAGCTAAATAAAGAACTAAATAAAAAGCTAAATAACTAAACCAATAATTATATAAATAACCAAATAATTAACTTAACTAACCAATAACAAGTGACCAGACATGCTTGATCCAAAACTTTTTAGAATTGATATTGAAAAAACAGCTGAATTATTGGCTAAACGTGGTTTTAAATTAAATACTGAACAATTAACAGTATTAGAAGAGCAACGTAAAGCTATTCAAATTAAAACGCAGGAATTACAGAGTCAACGTAATACTCGTTCAAAATCGATCGGTCAAGCGAAAGCACGAGGCGAAGATATTCAACCATTATTGGCTGAAGTAAGTCAGTTAGGTGATGATTTAGAAGCTGCTAAAGTAGAGCAAACACAAGTATTGCAAAGTATTGATGATATTCTTTCTGCTGTTCCTAATTTAATTCATGACTCTGTACCTCAAGGCGAGAGTGAAGATGATAATGTAGAAATTAAACGTTGGGGTACACCTCGTGAGTTTGATTTTGAAGTTAAAGATCATGTTGATATAGGGACTGCATTAGATAAAGGTTTAGATTTTGAAGCCGGAGCTAAATTAGCAGGAACACGTTTTTCTGTAATGCGTGGCCCTATAGCTAAAATGCATCGCGCTTTAGCTCAATTCATGCTTGATATACACAGTGAAGAGCATGGTTATCAAGAAATGTATGTGCCTTATCTGGTTAATCATAATTCTTTATTTGGCACAGGGCAATTACCTAAATTTGGTGAAGATTTATTTCACACCGAATTAGCGAATAAAAAGTTTTCATTGATCCCAACCGCAGAAGTTCCTCTGACTAACTTAGTGCGTGATGAAATTGTTGATGAAGCAGATTTACCGATTAAAATGGTAGCTCACACTCCTTGTTTCCGTAGTGAAGCAGGATCTTACGGTAGAGACATCAGAGGTTTGATCCGTCAGCATCAATTTGACAAAGTTGAAATGGTGCAAATTGTTAAACCTGAAGATTCTTTAACCGCACTAGAGCAATTAACAGGTCATGCTGAAACAATTCTTGAGAAATTAGAATTGCCTTATAGAACTGTAGTGTTATGTACTGGAGATATTGGTTTTAGTTCAACCAAGACTTTTGATCTGGAAGTTTGGTTACCGGCGCAAAATACCTACCGTGAAATTTCTTCATGTTCTAGCTTTGGTGATTTTCAGGCACGTAGAATGCAGGCGCGTTTCAGAAACAGTGAGACCAAAAACATTGAGTTATTACATACCGTAAATGGTTCTGGTTTAGCTGTTGGACGTACTTTAGTTGCTGTTATAGAAAACTATCAGCAAGCGGATGGCAGTATAAATGTTCCTACCGTGTTGCAGCCTTACATGAAAGGTTTAACGAATATTAAATAAAATTACTTTGATCATTAAAAGATGATCAATCAGTGAGAGAAAGTAGTATAAATCCGGTGATCGAAAGATTACTGGATTTTTTTTGAATAGAAAAATGATTGTAAGGGTCTTATATTAAGCCGATTTAAATTTATATGTAATTTTGGCACTGACCATATAGGCTAAATTAGGGTTACAGTTCAACAATGTTTTCTGTTAATTTACATGAGTTCAAACCTATACAGGCTCTGGACTGTATCAACTTAAACATGATAATACACAAATATGAACTGTTACCCGGTTTGATTGGTGCCGTAATTTTTGGGGAATTAATCTTGTTACGTAGTATTGCCATTCAATCACTGGTGTTTTTTATGATCTTTAACTTACTTTCATGGTTTAAAGAATTAAGTATGTTAGAGACAGACAGCCAACTTAATCAGGAATTTTTCACCTTAACAACAATCATGGATGAACCGATTGAAATAAAGGCAAACAACAAGAAAACAATCATCTATTTTTTTGCTCCCTGGTGTCAGGTTTGTCATCTGAGTATTGCAAATTTACAGGCGCAATATCAAAAAAATCAAGATATTGATGTAATTGCAATCGCACTTGATTATATGAATAAACAAGAAATTGTAAATTTCAGTATTGAGCATCAATTAACTTTTCCAATCGCATTGGGCAATGAAAAAGTTAAAAAGGCCTTTAAAGTTAAGGGATATCCAAGTTATTACATATTAGATGAAGATAATACTGTTGTATCACGGTCAATTGGATATTCTTCGGAATTTGGTTTGTATTTAAAAACATTTTAGTTCTTCAGATCGGCGCATTGTTTGTGTACACTAATGCCTATCGAAGTGATAATAAGAAAATAAATATGCAAATAACGTCTAATTTCGACAGCGGTAATATTCATGTTATTGATTCAAGTAATGTAAATAATATTCGGCTGGAAATAAAAAAAGATAACCAATCAGATTTTTATCAATGGTTTCATTTTAAAATACACAACAATGATCACGTCGAACACGTCATTAATATTGAAAATGCCGGTAGTGCTTCCTACGTTGAAGGTTGGGAAAATTATCAGGCAGTAGCTTCATATGATCGAGAACAATGGTTTAGAGTGCCAACTGAATATGATGGTAAAAAATTAACCATTAAATTTACCCCAGAATATGATTCTGTATATTTCGCCTATTTTGCCCCTTACAGTTATGAACGTCATCAAGATCTTATTCACAGTGCACAATTACATATTGATTGTCAGTTGCAGGTTTTAGGTCAAACCCTTGATGGTCGCGATATGTCTTTACTTAAAATAGGTGAAGAAGGTGAGGGTAAAAAAATAATTTGGTTAACAGCCAGGCAACATCCGGGCGAAACTATGGCCGAATGGTTTATGGAAGGTTTGATTGACCGGTTACTTGATGAAGATGATGGTGTTGCCCGTTCGTTACTGAATAAAGCTGTTTTTTACATAGTACCTAATATGAATCCGGACGGTAGTGTTCGCGGACATTTAAGAACAAATGCGGTTGGTGCTAATTTAAATCGTGAATGGCAAACTCCAAGTATGGATCGTAGTCCGGAAGTTTATCTTGTTCGTGAGAAAATGTTATCGACAGGTGTTGACTTGTTCCTTGATATTCACGGTGATGAAGCATTACCTTATAATTTTGTGGCTGGTTGTGAGGGGATCCCTTCTTATGATGAACGACATCAAGTATTAGAAGAAAGATTTAAACAAATATTAATAGCTATCACCCCTGAATTTCAAGACGAAAAAGGTTATGACAAAGATGAGCCAGGTCAAGCAAACCTGACGGTTGGAGCTTCCTGGGTTGGTGAGCAGTTTAAATGTTTATCTTACACTATTGAAATGCCGTTCAAAGATAATGATTTATTACCAGATTATAGTGTTGGTTGGTCAGATGAACGTAGTAGCCTGTTAGGAAGAGATGTTTTAACTGCTGTTTATCATGTGGTTGAACAGCTTAGATAAAGTATCTGCTAAAAATTAACATTAACTATATAAATAAAAATTAAAACTAAAGCTAAAACAAGAACAAAAATAAAAGTAAGGAGTTTCGTGTGCAAGAGCTAGTAAATACAATCAATGGGATTATTTGGAGTCCGGTACTGATATATCTGTGCTTACTGACAGGTTTGTTTTTCTCCGTAGTAACACGTTTTGTCCAAGTTCGACAAATTCGGGAAATGTGGCGTTTATTATTGTCTGGAAAAAGTTCAGAGAAAGGTATTTCTTCATTTCAGGCGTTATCAGTTTCTTTATCTGGTCGTGTAGGTACAGGTAATATTGCAGGTGTGGCGGCTGCTATTGGTTTTGGTGGCCCCGGTGCTGTTTTTTGGATGTGGATAGTTGCATTCTTAGGCGCTGCAACAGCGTACGTTGAGTCGACTAATGCACAAATATATAAAGAAGAAGAAGACGGTATGTACCGTGGTGGTCCGGCTTATTATATTGAAAAAGCAATGGGGCAAAAATGGTATGCATGGATTTTTGCAATAGCAACAATAATAGCCTGTGGTGCTTTATTGCCAACAGTACAGTCAAATAGTATCGGTGAAGCGGTAACTATGGTGTTTGGTGCAGGAAGCATAATTGATACTGTTTTTGGTCCATTAGCGATGACCAAAGTCTATACGGCTGTTTTCATTGTTTTAATATTAGGTTTCATCATTTTTGGTGGAGTTAAACGAATAGCTAATTTTACTCAAATTGTTGTTCCTTTTATGGCACTTGCTTACATCATTATTGCTTGTGTGATTATTGGTTTGCATATTGAACAATTACCTCACGTGATCGGATTGATTATCGGTGATGCGTTTTCACCTATGGCTGGTGTTGGTGCTGCTATTGGTTGGGGCGTAAAACGCGGTGTTTATTCAAATGAAGCTGGTCAAGGTACTGGTCCTCACGCTGCTGCGGCGGCTGAAGTTGATCATCCGGCACAACAAGGTTTAGTTCAGGCTTTTTCTGTTTATATTGATACTTTGTTTGTATGTTCAGCAACGGCGTTTATGATTTTAATCACTCAATCATATAATGTTCAATTGGAAGGCTCAGCATCATTTATTGTACAAAATGTTGCTGCTGATATTGCTGCCAATAGCCCTGCCTATACTCAAATAGCGGTTGAAGGGGTCTTTGCTGGCGTAGGTAAACCATTTATTGCAGTGGCATTGTTTTTCTTTGCTTTTACAACAATTTTGGCTTATTACTTTATCGCAGAAAATAATGTTGCTTACATCAAACGTACTTATAACTTACCAATACTTACCTTTTTACTTAAAGTGTTGATCATGTGCGCAACTTTTTATGGAACAGTAAAAGCAGCAGATGTAGCTTGGGGTATGGGTGACATTGGTGTTGGTATGATGGCATGGTTGAATATAATTGGTATATTAATTATTTTCTTCATGGCAAAACCAGCAATAAAAGCGTTAAAAGATTATGAACAGCAACAAAAAGCTGGTGTGAAGAAATATACTTTTGATCCTAAGAAATTAGGAATTAAAAATGCTAACTTTTGGGAAGATAGGTTAAACAAGAAATAAAAACTTTTTTAACTATTTTTAACATAAAACGCCCACAAGGGCGTTTTTTTTTGTAATATACATCAACTTTTAAAGAATGTTCGAGAAAAAGTAATGGCTGTTATAAATTGTCCGGGTTGTCGTGAAAAAATTTCTGATAAATATAAACTCTGCTCATTTTGTCTAATTGACTTAACTGAATTAGATGTTGATAAAATGGATAGTTTAAGAAGGGTTAATCTGATTAAAAAATCACAAAGTTTAATGAATCACTCATTTATTTCTATGTTACTTTTTTGTAGTGGATTTTTAGTGATGTTCTGGGAATCGGTAGAAGTTGGAGCATGGCAATATACTGCTGCAATTAGCAGTACTGCTATAGGTTTTGCTTGGTATCTTGTTACGAGGGTTCGTTTGCTATTACTTAAAAAAAGTACAAGTTAAACTTCAAAAAAGTAATTTAAAAAGTAGTAAAAAAACAAAAATATTTTAACCAAAATTAATATTTAATCGTATTTGCAATAGAAAGAGTAGATTCATGGATTTATTACACTTAGTCGACAATATGTCTGATGAAATGTATCAACGTTTAAAAAGTGCGGCAGAAACAGGGAAATGGCCTGAAGGAACCGCGGTAAATAAAGAACAGCAAGCATCTGCTTTGCAAATTATCATGGCTTATCAATCAAGAAATTTGAATGCTGATGAAATGATGACTGTAGGTGCTGATGGTCATTTGGTCAATAAGACTAAACGTGAATTGAAACAACAGTTTTCTTCACCCGAAAGCTCTTTACCTGAAGGCTCTTTACCAAAAGGTAAGACGATGTCGGACACTTCTTTTAATGATAATAATAATATAGCTAGGTTTTCTGATTTATGATTTTTTCCAATTTTTTCAAAAGCAAATTTAAAAATTCATGGCAACACAAAGATAGTAATAACCGTATTGAAGCGGTTAATAGTGAATTAAAGGCTAGTGATAAAGAACAATATCAAATACTAATAGACTTGCTTGAGAATGATCCCAGTGATCTAGTGCGTCGGGCTGTATTGCTTAAACTCGCCAGTTTTGATGTTTGGTTAAATACCAGTCTTAAAAATAGTAATGACAAAGTTCGTGAATTTGCTGACAAACAAGTTATGTTGATCCTTTTAGAACAGCATGATGTAAAAATATCATTTGATAATAAAATGGATCACATTGCCAACCAAAGCGCTATTGCCAGTAAAGGTAAAGTCCCTCTGTTGGAATCGTGGTTGAAAGAAGAGCAGGGCGCTGATTTAATTATTGCCTTGTATAAAAAAATTGATAAACCTCAACTCGCTTATTCGTTGTTCATTAATAAAAAATGTTCACCGGAGTCAAGCAAGCAAGTTCAATTGTATTTAGTTAATGAAACTCAAGAGCAAACCTTATTAGAGCGTTTTATCAAAAAAGCTTGTGATGGTGAAGTCAGTAGCTTGATCACAGAAAAATTAGCGAAAATAACTGAGTTGACAGAAAAGCCTAAGAAATTGCGTAAACAAATACAACTTTTGCTTTCTAAGTTACTTGCTCTTAAAGAAGTAAAAGAATATCAGACAATGGTAGCCAAACGAACTGAATTACAGCAGCAATGGCAAATTCATTTAAGTGAACTTCATTTCTTGAATCAGGAAGATCAGCAAACATTCCAGGATAAATACAATTCGATTAGTGAACAAATATCAAAATCGTTTGCTCAAAAAGCTGAAGCTTTTGAACAAGATAAAATTGCTGCAGAATCAGCAAAAAAAGTATTAAATATTAAAAAGGAATTTGAACAGAAAATTGTAGTTATTCGTCATTCATTAGCAACAGCCATTTATGAAAATACCGATATTAACGAGCAAGATTATCAGGATCAATTACAAGGTTTGCTCAAAGATATCACCAGTTCAATATTAAATGAAACTGAGCAAACTGTATATTGTGGGCAAGTTAATGTTCAACTTAAGAAATTATCTCATTTACCTTTGATTGCACAATCAGTTACTGAAGCAACACATTTAATTTCAAGAATCTCACAATTAGCGGTGCCGACATCTCTTGAAGAACTTAATGAACGCCAACCAATTTTTAATGAATGGAAAACCCAATGGAATATTGTTGAAAAACAAGCAGAAGGTGTTATTCCAGATTCTATTTATAGTGCTTATAAAGAAATTATGGAAAATTGGCAAAAAGGATTAAAACCATTAATAAAGCAGCAACAAGCACTATTTACTCAAACACAGAAGAAAATTGCAGAGCTAAAAAGATTAATTACCAATGGTAAATTTAATGCCTCTTTTGGTGTTTTCAAAAAAGTAAATAAGCTCTTTGAACAGTGTTCAGCAAGTCAAAAACACCGTTTACAAAAAGAATTTGAGTCTGTTAGTGAAAAAATGTCGGAACTTAGTGACTGGGAACACTATATTGCCACACCGAGAAAACAGCAATTATTAGCCGATATTAAAGCGATTGTTGAAAATCCTCTTGATAATCCAAATGAGCAAGCGGCTAAAGTTAAGCAATACAGAAAAACGTGGAATTCACTTGGCCATGCTGATGATGAAATTGATAAATCACTTAACGAAGAATTTAATGCGGTAAGTGAACAAGCATTTGCTCCGTGTCGACTTTATTATGCAGAACAAGAGAAATTAAGGGAGCAACATTTATCTATAAGATTAGCAATTATAGAAGAGGCAAAACCTCTGGCATCTCTGGTTGAACAAACAAATGTTGATTGGAAAAATATTGATACGCTGTTAAATCAATTGCAGAGAAAGTGGCAGTCTGCCGGTGAAGTCGATCGTAACAAGTACAAATTATTACAAGCAGATTTTAAAGTCTTGTTACAGCCTGCTAAAACAGCATTGCGATTATTTTATCAGCAAAATAGTACAGATAAAAAAGCTATTATTTTAAAAGCTGAGCTAGAGGTTGATAATGAGGATCTTAATGCGGCGATTGAAAATGTGAAAGTTTTGCAATCAAAATGGCGTGAAATTGGTTATGCAGGACCAAAGGATGAAAATAAACTTTGGCAGAATTTCAGAGCTGTTAATGATGCATTGTTC
Organism: Alteromonadaceae bacterium; assembly: GCA_013216005.1. Classification (GTDB taxonomy): domain Bacteria; phylum Pseudomonadota; class Gammaproteobacteria; order Enterobacterales; family Alteromonadaceae; genus JABSOI01. Next base: position 21,871 of record JABSOJ010000023.1, read on the forward strand.
GGTAAGCGTGATCAACAGAAGGCTCAAGAAAAATTACTTCAAACCGCACAAAAAGCAGAATTTGAGCAAGAATTATTACTTCTTAAAGAAAAAAATAATGAAAGTAGTAAAGAAATAAAATCTGATATGAGTCAGTTGACTGAGCTTATTCAACAAAGTCAGGAGTTATTTCAAAAGGTTATAGCCTGTAAACCAGTTAATAAAGCTTTAGTTAGTAAAATAGAAAAATTCTCATTTTCTTTAGAACAGCAAATAACAGAAATTAAACTTCAAAAAACTAAACAGAATTGGCAGCAGTTGTTTGACGTCTTGGAGTCTATAGCTGATAAACAAATTACAGAGTCGGAATTATCAGCGCATGATTCATTTTTACAAATTTCGTCTTTATGGCGGAAAAAACTTCAGGACGTTATTATTTTAACAACGACCGTTGATAGACAAGCGCGAACATTGGCGCTGGAAATTCTAGCAGGAATTGATTCACCGGGTGATTTAGTTGAACAAAGAATGCAGGTACAGGTTAGTTTAATGCAAGAGCAAATGTCATCTGGCGGTAAAATTGATCTTCAGGAAAAATTCATTGAGTGGTTACTGTTAGGTGCTTTAGGTAAGGAAGATGTAGCTCTTTTACAAAGACTTAAGCCAATTTATTGTTAATGGTTATTCGATAATTTATTCGGTAAGTTATTTGGTAAGTTAAGAGTTTAAGTTTCTTATCTAAAATTAAAGACAAACGTTGTTTAACATAGCGTTTGTCTTTTTTATTTAGACTCTATTCTTTATTTAGATTCTATTCTTTATTTTCATTGGCCTTAAAGCAACCATTTTTTCAGCAGGTCTTCACTAACTAAACCGCTACGTTCAATTCGTTCACCGTTTGCGTTATAAAAATAACTTCGTGGTAATTCACCGTACCAGTTCGGGTCAATTAAATAACGGCTCCGCGCAGCTTCACCATCAATAAAATAAAATTGGGTTAAAGAGTTGAGTTGATACTTTGCAATGAGTGTTTCTCTTTCTTCTGTAAGCTCGTCATCACCATCGGTATTAATTAAAATTACCGGTAATGATGGATTCTGTTGATACATTTTAGAAATTTGTGCCAACTCTTTAATACAAGGAGGGCAATCTACTGACCACATTAACGCTAACCAGCGTTGGCCTTTATATTGTTGTTTAATATTGTTAAATACTTCTGTCGAAAAAACTGCTGATTGGGCAGCTGTGTTTAAAGTAAATAACATGGAGGTTATAAAAACGAGTGTGTTATTTAATACCTTGCTTTTTATTAAATTTTTCATAAAGGGATCACCTGATGACCGAGATCAGGTCGGTGCCATGAAACAAAATTTTGTCCTTCGTGTTTGATCAAAAATGGTCGGTCTGGATCTAAAGGACTTTCGCTGATTATTGATGATTGACCGAAAGTTTGGCCATTGTCCTGTGAACGCTGATGATACAGCTGGTAATTTTCCCCGTTAAATTGGATCCATACTACGTCAACTATATTGCCATTACTGATCACATTCGCGTATGAAGCTTGCTGTTGAATGTCGCCAATTTTTATCGGAGTACTTTTATTTTCACCAGCATTGTCAGAATAAGCATAAAAAACGCCTTTTCCTTTTTCTCCATTATTAAACCAGACCATGTGGTAACGATTTTGCTCATTGATACTTAACCCTGGCCCCTGATGTGGGCAGCCATTTAAATGCCATTGATCAAAACTTGCACGAAAAGCTTGAGCGGGTATATTTTGCTGATCAAAGGTTAAAATGGCGTGATCACGAATATTGTTATCGTAAATATGACGCCACATAGCGGTTACTTTGTTATCTGTATTCTTACCTACATTATGCGCCATTGCGATACGGCAACAAACACAAGTTCCATCAGCTAACTTTCTATTATCGAATTTGAAGCCTTTGTCGGTTAATTTTCCCTGCGCCGTATAAAGTGCTGAACCTTTATAATTCGGGTTGTTTTTACGTTCACGGCCATCAAGCCAGATCAGAACAACCTGACCATTATCCGTCACAAGCATTTCATTGAAGCTGTGACCAGATTCAATGCCATCATTATTTACGGTCTGGGCTGGTGCGAAATGTTTACACCCGTCAGTTGAGTAGGTAAACCGAATTTCTGAGGTATATTTCTTTTTTAGCGGTTTAGCCCAGGAAATATAAACATTACCTTGATCATCAAAGTCCAGTTTTGGTCGGTTTTCTTTTCTGGCAGAAATTTTTTCTGGTTTTATGTTTATCTTAACTGGCGCTCCGAAGTGCTGGCCATTATCTGCTGAGATACTATAAAATAAATATTTATTACCGCTCCACAAACGCCACAGTTTTCCTTCAGGATCAAAGGCACTGGTAACTGTTTTTGCACAAGTTATATTCTCAGGCGCACATTGTTGGCTTTGAATATTTGCTTTATGATCTGATTTAGATTTTTCAGTATGCTTGTAAGCTAAACCTTCAGCGGGTACTAATACTGAGAATAAAATCAGGGGAACTTGTTTCATTAACGTCTTTATTAACTTATTCATAAAATCACCATTGGTAGTTCATGCTAAAATACATAGTTCGTGGTGCTCCCGGGGAGAATTTGTTTCTTCCATAACTAATTTCAGCTTGTTGAGCATATTTTTTATCTGTGAGGTTAGTCATTCGGGCATTAAAACTAAGTTGTGCATTTGCCTGATAGCGGAATTTCAAATTAGCTACGGTATATCCGTTGTAATTTCGGCTATTTTCATCATCCATCCAGTAGTCACCAATGGACTGGATTTCTAACATGCACGATAGTGCACTGAATTTAACTGGTTGATAACGTAAACGAAGATTAGCAATATACTCCGGTGCCATTTTCATTTCATTACCTGAGTAATTTTGGGCGCGGCTATTACCTTGTTGATCAACTCTGCCGGAATCAATAATAAATTCATCAAATTTGTGTTTTACTCGACTATAAGCAAGACTGACATCAAATGATGGATTTAATTGCCAATTAGCCGATAGTTCTATACCCCGATGAGTGATTTTACCTGCATTGGTCTGATAGCGAATACCTGAATCATTGTAAGCATTAACAATAGCGTCATCTACGATCATGGAATATGCTGCCATTTCAAATGAAGCGAAATAAAAATTAATTTTATAACCAAATTCATAAGTGTCAGATAATTCAGGTTTAATATCATCGATAGCTGTGCTGCTGTCACTCTTTTTCAGGTGGTATAAACTCCCCGTAGCTGGCAACCTGAAACTATTGGCGTAGCGTAAATAAATACTGCTTTTATCTGATAAATGATAATTCAAACTCACTTTTGGACTTAGGTTGGTAAAACTGTTTTGTCTGTCAGCTAAACTCTGTGCACCATGTCCAATATCTCCGACTACCCCTAAATGATTATCAAAATCATAGTTGGCATAGTCGTATCGTAAACCTGCAGTTAAAGTTAAATTTTTAGTCAATGAACGTTTGTGTTGTGCATAAGGAGATATTCCCAGATAACGGGTCGTATCATCATAAAAACGCTCACCCTTATTAAATGTATCGCCACCCCAACCAGTTGTAGTAATGGTCATAGGTTGATACGAAAATTGATCACCTTCGCTTAGTTCAATATCTAAACCAAAAGTTGTTTCACTGTCGTCTTGATGATCCAGACCGAACATTGCTAATAAGCCTACTGAATTTACACTGGATTCAACTATTGGCATATTGTTATTCCAGGTGGCGGTATAATTATTGGTGTGATGACGATAATAAGAAATTAGCGAGATATATAGTTCATTATCAATATAATTAGTCCACTTTGAAGCAAACCTGAAATATTTGCTTTTTCGCTTTGGATCGGTGGCCAGTACTGCATCTGATAAACCAGAGTCTGTAGGGTTGTTGTTAAACGTTTCTTCTGACAAGCCGCTTGACATCTGCTGTTCTAAATCGGAAGCAATAATTGAATTTACCAGAGTTTGGTTTTTATTAATTTGGTATTCATGCCGTGCAGTGATTTCGGTACGGTTAGAGCCGGTATGATCTCGCCAACCATCATTTTTCAATGTAGATCCTGAAACGCGAATGCTATTGTTTTCAGATAATTGCCTGCTGTGACTAAATCTAAATTTTTTGTAATTATTCTCTCCACCACTGAATTCCGTGCTGGTTTGACGTTTTTTTGCTATTGATTTGGATAAAATATTTATTGTTGCCGCCACCGCGCCTGAACCATAAAGCGCAGTACCAGCGCCTTTCAGCACTTCTATTCTCGATATATTTGAATTGAAGCTGGACCACCATAAAGCATTGTGATTAAAAAAAGCGGGGGATTGCAGTGGGATATTGTCTTGTAAATATAGATAATAGCCACCATAATTTATTGGCATTCGAATAGCGGTATTATGTCCTTGTGCCCCTTGTAACTGATTTAGTAATACGCCAGATATACTGTTTATTGATTCTGCCAAGTGTTGGCCATCATCAAGGTCCAATTCTTTGCCGTTTACTCCTTGAACCGACATGGCTAAATCGGTATTGAGTTCTTCTCTTCTGCTGGCGGTAACAGTGATACGCTCAAGTTTTATTTCTTTCTGTTTATCATCAATAATTTCAGCATGAAGACTTCCCCAACTACCTGTAAAGGCAATGGTCATAGCTGACAATTTTAATATATTTCTGTGCATTACAACTTATCTCTTAAATAGTTGAAAGCAATGATATTCTTCTTTAATTGTAATTGGTATGTGACATAATGTCGCAGGCAAAATTCAGGCTGTGATTTTGAAGATTTGATTCAGTTAAAACGTCGTGTGAAGTTGTGGGGTTAGTAAAACATTCTGATTATTTTTGTACTGGTTTTTTGCTTAATTTTCTTTGTAGGGTACGACGGTGCATGCTTAGCGTTCTAGCGGTTGCTGATATGTTTCCTTCGTGTTGTAACAACGTTTTTTGAATGTGTTCCCATTCCAACCGGTCAACTGACATAGGATTTTTGGGTAAAGGAGTTTCTTCGGCTGTTAATTTGCCTGTTAACGCTTCTACAATAGTTCTGACGTCGGCAGGTTTTGGAAGGTAGTTGTGTGCTCCGAGACGTATTGCTTCTACAGCTGTGGCGATACTGGCGTAACCCGTGAGTACTAAAATTTTAGTGTTGGGAACAATCTCTAAAAGGGGATTAATAAGCTGTAATCCTGATCCTGTTCCAAGTTTTAGATCAAGTACAATATATTTTGGCTTTTGCGTTTGACATTTTTTCAATGCATCTTGACCATTTAACGAAACTTCAACTTTTAAACCAAAGCGCGTTAGTGCACGTGCGAGTATCTGGCTGAAAATTTCGTCATCTTCAATGATTAAAACATTATCATTAGGTGTAATCGTTTCCATTTATATTCCAAGTATTTTTTTATTTATAGAGACACGGGTTACAGCCCCTTGAACGGGATGATTTTCAATAGTGACGGTGCCATCGTAGCGTTCAATAGTCGCATTCGCTAAAAATAAACCCAGCCCTAAACCATACAACTTATCGCTAATTTGTGTTTTACCAATTTTGCTTGCCATTTCTTCAGGTATTCCTTTACCAAAGTCCCGTATTTGAATCACCAGGTTTTCATTTACACAAAGCAGAGAGAATTCAATATTATCTTCGTTGGCAAAAATACTGGCGTCTGCTGCATTATTTAATATAGATAACAAACTTTGTTGGAGGGTTTTATCAGCAGTTATAGTGCAATCAACAAGTTTTTCATCAATATTTTGATGTACCCGTAAGTTGGGTCGGATCAGGTTTAATTGATCGACCAGAAGTTCATAAAAATCGGTTAGAGGTTGTTTTATTTTGTTTTTATTTAATACGTCACTGGCGTCTTGTCCTAAACTTTGTACTACGTTACGGCAGCGAAGAATTTGACTGGTGAGAAGTTGTAAATCAGCATCGCAACTGTATTTAGTTTCGAGTTCGTTGGCAAGTATCAGCAGTGTAGATAATGGTGTACCAAGCTCATGAGCTGCATTGGCTGCAAGTGTACCAATAGCGGTAAGTTGCTCGTTTCGTAGCGATTCTTCCCGTTGCAAATTTATTTCTTGTTCTCTTAAATGTAAAGCATATGCCATATTTACAACAAAATAGGCAATTAAAATTGCAGAAATAATAAAGTTTGCCCACATGCCCAGCAAGTGTAAATCAAAACTAGCAGCACTATTCATTTCATGGTGCTGTAGAGGAATATTGTATTTCATTAATATGGAGTAAAGCAGGGTGGCTGCTATTGTTAAAACCCAAGCGTAAAAACGATTAAGTGTAGCGGCAGCAATTGCGATAGGAACCAAAAAAAGTGATACAAATGGGTTGCTTGCTCCGCCACTAAAATATAGTAGCACCCCTAAAAAACAGATATCGGCAAAGAGCTGAGCAAAGCACTCTAACTCTGAAACTCTCGATATATGTTTCGTTCGTAACCAGGTTGCAAAATTAATAAGGATTTCACCGCCAACAATTATTGATAGGGCAGAATAATCGAGCATTAAACCTAAACCAAAATGCGCGATGGTAATGACTATGATTTGGGCACCTATGGCAATACATCGTAGTAGCAACAAAGCCTTGATACTGTTTTTAGGAGATTGTGATTTGGTATTGATCCCGAACATAATATGAATTCTATCTTTGTTGACTGCGATAATACGTAGAAGATGTCTAACGTATGCCTGACGATGAGCACTTTATCATTAGCGATACTGTAAAATCTATTTAAAGTAGAGAATGAGCATAAATTAATTTGCCTCTGTAGTCTGCTTAGGTAATTTGAAAACACCAATAAAACGGCTATGTTCCATAATGCTGTTGTCCCCCATATGCAGCAGCCAATATTTGCTGCTTATCTAGCTTTGCGTTACTTTC
>JABSOJ010000248.1 GCA_013216005.1 Alteromonadaceae bacterium
ATTGTGACTATCTTTCCTTTAAGTGTCAGGAATAAATATATTTTGATGGGTTACGCCTGCGGCTAACCCATCCTACGAAATAAAATTTCTATTTTGCAAAAGTTGACACTGCTTTTATCTGATAAGCACAATAAAAACAGATTGTTATAGTCAGTAAAATTAGCTGAGACACTGTCAATTTCAACTATGTTTTGTTGGTGTTTTCAAATTACCTGAGCAGACAACAGAGGCAAGTTAATTTATTAAATTAGTAGAATTGGTAATAAAAATCTTATCTAATTTGTTTCAGTGCTAATTTATTTTGTATTTAGAGAGTCTAATACTTTAGGTGCTTCAATCATCACGTTGTCTAAATGCTCAAAAAACTCCATAAATTCAGGCTCTAAGTCATCCAGACTAACATTACTTTTTAATTTTGTTTCTAAATGTTGTGTAATTTTTCCAAGATTCGGCACGCCGGAATAGCAGCAGGCGCCGCTAAGTTTGTGGATAATTATTTTTATTTGCTCTACATCCTGACAAATCAGTGCTTCATTAAGTTGTAATTTAGTTTCAGGTAAACTTTTTGCCAAGCCTGTAAGCATTTCTTTGGCAAGGTCTACTTTTTGCTCTGCACGCTTTAACGCTAATGACCAATCTACAATACTGCTAGTTGGGCTTGGTTCTTCTAGGTATTTTTTGATTTTGGCTTCTAGCTGAGCATTAACGATTAAATTAAGATCGCAGTACTCATAAATAGTATGACGTAACATTGTTTCGTTAATAGGCTTAGTCATATACGAATTGAAACCTTGCTGTAACAGTTTTTCTTTTTCACCACTTAAAGCATGCGCCGTAACAGCAATAAAAGGGGTGTCGTCATTTAAGGTGCTGGTTTTAATGACACTTAGTGCGGTTACTCCATCCATAATTGGCATTTGAATATCCATATAGATAAGCGCAAATTTTTCATTTTGACAAAGATTAACGGCTTCTTGACCATTGGTAGCAGTGATCACTTCACTTACTTGCTCCAGTAGTAATGCTTTAATCAATTTAAGGTTAGCTTCGTTATCGTCAACAGCAAGCACTTTTACTGGAATAATTTTTTCATTGGCTAACACCTTATTATTTTCAATCTGTGGCATCAGTACTTTGCTTAATCGGGTTGGTGTTATTGGTTTACTTGAACAGCTTGAAGCCCCACTGGCAATCAGTGCTTCCTGCAGGTTAGGGGAGTTACTGTTAACCGCAAGATGTATCGATGGTACTTTAAGTTTTATTGATGCAATAAGATTTTTTAAATCATTAAGTGCTGCTGGCGATATATCATGGGTAATTAGCGCAAAGTCATAATGAGTTTTTTGTTTTAATGCTTTCTCAAGCTGCTTCAAACTGGTTACCTGATGCACGAGCATATCCCAGTTTTCCATAATTTCACTGGTGGCGATTCTACTGTGGGCATGTGGTTCAAAGTAAAGTATACGCTTACCCGATAATTTATTGGTATCTCTCATAGAGAGCAGGGGCAATGGATTTATTTCGCATTTAAAAGTAAACCAAAAAGAAGACCCTTGGTTTTTATTACTTGAAAAGCCAATACTACCCTGCATTTCTTTAGCTAAACGTTGAGAAATAACTAAACCAAGGCCAGTTCCCCCGTAAAGCCGGGTAACGCTTTTATCTGCTTGTCCAAAGGCTTCAAAAATACTTTTTTGCTGTTCTTTGTCAATACCCACTCCTGTATCGATGACCGTCACTTTAACTAAAGCTGAAAACGAGTCAATGGTTTCGCTATCAATATCGATGCAAACAGAGCCTTTGTCGGTAAATTTAATCGCATTACTGGCTAAATTAATGATGATTTGTTTGATCCGCATCGCATCACCGATGAATGAATCCGGTAATTGCTGAGCAATGCGTAAGGAAAAGTCGATATTTTTTTTGTGAGCACTTGGCGCTAATAAAGCTAAAGTTTCTTCAACAGATTCACGCATTGAGAAAGGTATTTTCTCAATTCTCATTTTACCGGCATCGAGTTTTGAGAAATCCAGAATATCGTTAATTATTGCCAGAAGGTTATTTGCAGAACGTTCAATTGTCTGTAAATAATCACGTTGTGTTTCACTTAACGGGGTTTTTAAAACTTGACGGGTAAAGCCAATAACGCCATTTAAAGGTGTTCTTAACTCATGACTCATGTTTGCTAAAAATTCAGATTTCACACGGTTGGCTTCTTGTGCTTTACGCTTGGAAATATCTAATTCTACATTCTGAATTTCAAATTGTTCCAGACTTTCCCTTAAATCGATTGTCGCTTGATCAATGCTTCGTTGCATTTCATCCTGATAGTCTCCAAGCGATTTAGCCATGGCATTGATACCATTTTTTAAAAAGTGTAATTCTCCAATTAATTGGCCACTAACTCTGCTCCCTAGTTTACCTTCACGTATACGATCAACGGCTTTCACCATCGAATTTACCGGCATTATTACTTTTTTGATTAATCGAAGTGCAAAAAAACTGCTGATAAGAGAGCCAAGAATTACAATAAGGAAAGCATAAAGTATCTGAGTTTGCTGATCATACATTATCTTGTTACGATCTATTTGTATCGCAATATAACCAGCATTTATTTGATGTTTATTTAGATGATCCACCGTTTCGTTTTCAATGATAATTGGTGTTCTAAAAATTAAATAATCACCTAATTCTTCAATAGTGGTTGTTGACGGGATATCTTCTTTTTTTGGTACACGCATTGAATTAGTAAATCCATGATACTCACTGGTAACAAAAATTTGGTTGTCTTTAGTAAACACCACAATACTTTTTACAATGTTGGATTGGCTTCTATGGGCAAAGCTAATCATCTTATGCAATTGAGCTCGATCTTTATTGAGAATTGGGGCTGCGCTAGCAATGGCTAAAGGTTCTATAATACTCTGTGAACGGACGTTGATAAATTGATCTAATTCAATATAACGGCTATAGGAGAAATAGCCCGCGATACTAAAACCAATTATAGTAGTTGGCAATATAGTGAGTAAAATTACCCAGTCTTTAAGGCTTATTTTGTGCATGTCTTCTTGAACTTAGTGTAAAATCATATCTTCTGTAAATCGTATCATGTCATAAGACCACGTAAATATATACCCAGTAAGCAGAATATATAGTTTCGAGCATATTAACAGTATTGGTGTTTTGTAAAAAACCATTGAATTCTGTTTTTTGATGAGCTTTTGGTGGTTTTCTGCTTGGAATTGTTAAGTTAGTAAAATAAGCAACAATAGAATTGGTAAAATAAGTATGGCAAATTTTTTTAAAGCGAGTAATAAAAAACAGTCTTTGGGTCAGTCTTTAAAAATTAAAGTTGAACGTTTGGATATCAATGGTTGCGGGGTAGGCCGTCATCAAAACAAACCAGTTTTTATTGATGGAGCTTTACCGGGAGAAGTTGTTTCGGTTAAAATAATTGAACAAAAAGGGAAATATTATCGGGCAAGATTGCTCAATGTTGATCAAAGTCATCAGCATCGTATTTCACCAAAATGTCGTCATTTTAATATTTGTGGTGGATGTGATTTACAGCATCTTGCATTTTCTGAACATAATACATTTAAACAACAAAAAGTAACTGAGTTATTTGCAAGAAATGCGCTTTTAGATGATTTGCCCTGGCAGCCATCAATAATTGGAAAGGCCTGGAATTATCGGCGTAAAGCCAGAATAGGCGTGCAATATGATAAAAATGGTCGAGCGACTATTGGTTTTAGACAGAAGGGAACCAACACGCTCGCTGCTATTAAGTCATGTCCTGTTTTAGTTGAACCCTTTGCTGATATTTTTGACCAACTAAAGCCTTTGCTTGCTCAATTAACCGTTTACCAATCAATAGGCCATATTGAAGTTATTGCTACAGAACATTTGACTTTGGTTGTGCGTCAATTAAAGCCTTTAAATGACGAAGATACAAAATTATGGCTTAAATATTCACAACAATATCATTGGCAGGTTTTTATAAATAATGGCAAAGAGATTAATGCTATTACCCCAAGTAGTCCTTTACATTATACGTTGTCAGAAAATCCACTTTCTCAAAACATCGAACTGGTTTTTGATGTAAATAATTTCATTCAGGTTAACCATCAGGTGAATGTTGAAATGGTTAATCAGGCTATTGACTGGTTAGATTTAAACCAGAAAGATAAGGTATTGGATTTATTTTGTGGTTTAGGAAATTTTAGTTTACCAATGGCACAAAAAGTTCAGCAAGTCATAGGGGTTGAAGGTGTGCACTCTATGGTGGAGCAGGCCAGTAATAATGCCAAAGCCAGTAATATTGATAATTGTTATTTTTATCAGGCTGATTTAAGTGAAAACTGGATAAGTGAACGCTGGGCGCAATATTCTTTTACTAAGGTTTTATTAGATCCCGCCCGCAGTGGTGCGTATGAAGCTGTTTGCCAAATAGTGAAATTGAAAATACCACAAATTTTATATGTGAGTTGTGAACCAACGACATTAGCTAAAGATTGTCAGTACTTATTATCTAAGGGTTATAAGATTGAAAAAATTGGCTTAATGGAGATGTTTGCTCAAACGAAGCACGTAGAGACTATGGTGTTGTTCAAAAAATCGGATAACATCGGAAATATGCAGCTGTAATATACATGTAACACTTGATATGATTGGTTTTATTAGTTATGTTGATATTATTCGTTATGCAAGCTTCGGCAAACAAAAGTAATAAAAACCAAGCGCAAGAAACGAACAAGTTGATACCCAGCTTGATACCCAGAATGAAATGGCAACATTTTATTAGTAGTTATCAAGTGAAGTTATTATTATGAGGTATACCAATGCTTACAGCTCGATTTCTTGATGTTAAACTAAATAAACCGCAGGATAAAGATAGGCTAATCGCTCACCGTGATGGGCTTTATGCGAGAATAAGAAAAACAGGAACAATTTCTTTTGTGTATCGTTATGTTTGGGATGATAAACAAAAAACAATCACCGTTGGTAAATACCCCGCATTATCTATTAAAGATGCAGCTGAAATTGTTGCACAGCACAATAATAATCTAGAAAAAGATATTGAACCAGGTAACGCTGCCAGAGTTAAAAAATTAGAAGTTATTAACGAATTAACTATTGAGCAAGCGATCCGTAAGTGGCATGCGTATCATTTTAGAAATCATAAAAAGTTGCTAGATCCTTCTAGGGGCCAGCCTAGAACCGTTATGGCAGCGTATGAAAATCATATTTTCCCTAAATTAGGCAAAATCCTTTGGGATAGTTCAGATCGCCGATTATGGAGTGAACAACTCTTACGTGTTGCTGAAAAAGCCCCTTTTATAGCATCTGTAATACTAACAGCAGCGAAACAAGCAAGTGATCATTTGCATTATGCCGGCTTTATAACGGTAAAACCCTTAGAAGGGGTAACTGCTTCTAGGGCACTTGGTATTAAAAAGAACAAGAGAAAAAGAGTACTCGAAGATTGGGAAATCAATCTGGTTTGGAAGCACTTGAGTCTAAGTCGAGTATCAGAAAAAACAAAAATATTATTCAAACTTTGTTTGATCTATGGTTGTAGAACAATGGAATTACGCCTTGCAGAACGTGACCATTTTGATTTTAAAAAAATGATCTGGACAGTACCTGAAGAACTGACAAAGGTTGAGGCATTAACAAAAAACGGTGTTATTTCCCACATTCCTCATATTCGTAGACCTATTTTAGATGAAACCGCAGCTATGTTTAAAAGAGCTATGATGCTGAGTAATGGCGCAAGATATGTATTTACTCAAGAAAAAACAGATAAACCTGTTGGGGAAACATCAATGCTTAAGGTTAGCTCTGACATTACCAACAGGATAAACAAACATGAACGACTAACTAAGCCGTTTAATCACTGGACAAAGCACGATCTTAGACGCACTCTCAGAACCAACATGAGTAGAATAGCACCACAAGTTGTTGCAGAAAAAATGTTGGGGCATGTATTTAATGATGTTCAATCAACGTATGATCATCATGACTATCTAGATGAAATGAGGGAATATTATAAGATCTGGTACGATAAATTAATGATAATTGTAAATGATGATAACGTTACTGATTTTCAAGACTTTGAATGATTTGTATAAGTTTCAAGATGAATAAATACTATCCCTCTATTTGAAATAGAGAATTTGCTCTTCTCTGACGACCGGATTGTTCGCATAGCTGAAGACAAATGTTTTCAGAAAGAAATGCCAGCTTACTGATCGACAGCTGACATGATGTGTGAACTTTATATCACGCTATGGGGCACTTAGCGAGATAGAATTTATTGTGCCAATGTTGTTTTATGGATTAGCTAATGTATGGCTAGTACTTTGCC
>JABSOJ010000249.1 GCA_013216005.1 Alteromonadaceae bacterium
TATACAGGCTCTGGACTGTATCAACTTAAACATGATAATACACAAATATGAACTGTTACCCGGTTTGATTGGTGCCACTATTAAGCAATATTTCCATAGTTTTCCTCTTTCGAAGCACTAACTAAGTTGATGCCTTTTATATATCCCGCTGTCCGTTTAAGTATTTGATCAACTATTGCGCCTGATAATTAACCTTATCGGGCGCAATAGACATCCTGATAAATTCATGTATAGTAACTGTGTATAAAAACACAGTAGTTTCTGATATTATTGTCCTATAGGACAATATGCGGTTTTACTTTTGATACTTATAATGTGACAGAAGAAACAGACAGATGACAACAACAAGACAAGCACAAAAAAAACGCTCCCGGGTTAAAAATGATATCACCACGATGCAATTGACCCAGGGCAATAAAACGCGCTTGAAAAATATTCAACAAACTGAAAAATTTGACAAGCTTGAGGAAGCGCTCGATGAAGTGTTGAGTGTGTATGAAGACAGAAAACGGGATCTCGCTTTGGGAGTTAAGGTCAAATGAAACAATTATCCTTGGCAGATCTACAAGTTGCCGTCCCATCCGAGCATCGCGAAGCAGCTAACCGTTACTTTACTGATATATTTTCCCGGTTACCAAAAAATACCCAACGCGCCTACAAGAGTGATCTAAAACATTATTATCAGTTTTGTTTTGTTAATAAAATTCCTGGCTTAACAACTGACATGAGCCTGACGGAGGCGAGTATCAAAGCGTATGTCACGGATATGTGCCATTCCCAATTGACCCATAACACCATTGTGCATCGCATGGCTACCTTGTCCAAGTTCATGAAAATTGCTCAATTACCTGATCCTCTCAAACAATCTGAATATTTGCGGGACTTTATCAAATTAGAGATGCAAGGGCATGATATTTTTAATGTCGCAAAACAAGCCCCTGCTCTAACGTTGGAAATACTGACCCATATTAATGACACTGTGATCCCTGACACTCTCCTTGATGTCAGGGATCTCGCGTTGATTAACCTCATGTTTGATGGGTTATTACGGGCAGATGAAGTCGCTGCGGTGCAAATAAAACATATTGATCATCGTAAACAAAGTTTGCTGATCCCTCGCTCTAAAACCGATCAACAAGGGAAAGGCTCTCGGCGGTATATATCCAAAACCAGTTTGGCATATATTGCGGATTATATTAGTGAAGCTAACTCGTCAACAAAATCCTCAAGTGAAAAGCATGCAGATGATCCAACCCGGATCAATCAGGGAATTTTATTCAGGGGGATCTCGCCCAAAGGTACGAGTATGCTACGTTATGATGAGTCACCTACACGTCTAAAAGATATGAAGAAACTAGATTATAAGAGTATCTATCGTGCCTTGAAACGCATTGCTAAAAAAGCCGATGTTCAGATCCCGATCTCTGCACATAGTCCTCGGGTTGGGGGAGCGGTTTCCATGGCTGAAGCTAATATACCCACGACTAAAATCCAGGAGGCCGGTGGGTGGAAATCTGTAGCGATGCCAGCACGATATACTGAGCAAGCTACTGTTGACCATGGCATGGGACAATTGGCAGATCTTTTTGATCGTTGAGTGGTCATTTGTCTTGTTAAATATATTGAAAAGAACAATTTACGTTATTGTCGGAACTAAATATATTATTTGCGACATTCAAAGTTGTAATTAATCGACTCTCTTTTTTTAATCCCCCAAAATTCAACCAAACAAAGGATTACAAAACATGAAAGCTCCTTGATATTTATCATTTTTAGGAGGCTGATGCAGGACACGGTAAAGTTGTTAAACCAATATTTTTCTTCTGATTGTGTCGAAGCATTTGCTGTAATTCAACATTTGTATTGGTTGCTCCAGCTCCTGCCTGATTTAAAGCCCAGTTGCATTTTCCATTTAACTCGTCGAAGGCTCTGCCCACCATATTATTCAAATATTAGATTTGTAAAAACTCAATAGAAAGTGTTATGCCAATAACTTCTAATTTATAATCAATTAACATTACTATTTTTTATATATCAGGTGTATCTTTGCGCTGGTAGATTATTAATTTTTTAACCTTCGTTTTCATAACGAAATATTATTGGGTATCAGCATAATCATATTGTCCAAGCGAACCCGTGGTTAAATCTAAGTAATGTTAAATGGGATTTTGTTGTTATTAATTAATAGTGGGCTGATGTGTAGTCATAGTCTTCATGATTGGGGTGAATTGTAGTCGTTATCTACTTAATAAATCTTAACCATCAGTTATACCTACCCAATTCGAAAGGTTTACTTTTACTATGGTATAGGTATTTATCATAACTTAACCAAAAGAGCCAAGGATTAAACCTATTAAGATATTATAAAAGTTTATCCTATAGTAGTTATGAGATTCTTTTCTATCAACATAGGTCTTGATGAAGAGGTGATACGGCAGCATAAATGAAATCAATAAAAAGAATGATATAGAAATAAATCGGATAAAGCTTGAAAGTTATTTTGACTCAGGCACTACTTTAACGCTTTTTTGGGCTTCACTTAATAAACAATTGCCTGTGTTGGGCGGTAATTAAGCTTACTTTGGGGTGATTTGTAGTTATAGCCATTTCTGAATGGGGTGGATTGTGGTCATAGCTAATTTCCTATGGGGTGATTTGTAATAATAGTATTTATTTCTTGGGGTGAATTGTAGTCAGCAGCAAAATAGCTTTGGGGTGATTTGTAGTATTAGAATTTATCATTGGTGTGAATTGTAGTCATTAGCGAATTGATTATGGGGTGTTTTGTAGCAATAGGATTTATAATTGGGGCGAATTGTAGTCGTTAGCTAATCAGCTTTGGGGTAATATGTAGCAATAGAATTTATGATTGGGGTGAATTGTAGTCGCTAGCTTTCTAACTGTGGGGTGATTTGTAGTTAAAGCCTTTTTATTGGGGTGAGTAGTAGTCATTAGCAAATTAACTACGGGTCATTTGTAGTTGTTATGTACTTTTTTTGTTTAATATTTATTCGATACTTGTCTGGGCATGCTAAAATAGCTTCAAAGTCTTATGTTTTCCCATGCGCAGAACGGTATGTGTTTATCATGGGGTAAGTTGTAGCTATAGAAATTTATGATTAGTAAAGCTTTGGAAATTAGGCATTAATCTGTTGCTCTAACTTTTGATTGTTTTTGTTGCTACAATATGGTTTTTTGTAGTTGTGGTAAACATTTGTTTCCTTTATTGTATGTATGGTAGTTAAAGAAGGGATAATTCTAAATATGAATTCGATATTAGATCTTAAAGAATCAGAAGTAACGCATTCTTTAACGTTGACTAATGCTCGTTATTCTTTAGCGCGTGATGAAGCTAGAATGCTTTTTATGGTTATGCGGCAAATGGATGGCAATGACAAAAATACTAAGTTTGAAGTTAAGGTTTCAGACTATTCTGCTATTTTTAATGTAAATGCACATGAAGCATCTCGTGATGTTAAAACGGCTATCAATACTTGGTTCGGTGAAAAATATGTTACTTTTCATTTGGCTGATGAAAGTACTAAAGATGAAATTGCAACAACACGACTGCGATGGCTTATTACCGTCACTAACTTGCCAAAACGTGGTTCCTGGGAAATAGAATTACACCCAGATATTCTTCCATATATTAATGATTTAAAGAAAAGTATTAATTATCCGCTTAAAGATATTGTAGCTTTAAAAAACAATTACCAATATCGTTTCTATGAACTTTTTACTGCACATAAATCTGCCGGTGAATTCGAAATCACTGTTGATTGGTTGCGAGAACGTTTCGAATTAGAAAGCATGCCCGCTTATAAACGCACAGCCAATATCAAAAGTAGAATAATTGAGCCTGCCGTTGTAAATATCAACGCTTCTACCCCACTGACTGTAAGTTACGTCGATATTCTTAAGGGACGCAAAATTCTAGGTTGGAAATTTACAATTTCTGGCGGAGATTCTATTGCTACAATTGACCCCAAAGATTTTTAATTAACTGCTACACATTACCCCAATAACTCAAAATAAGTTGGGGTGAATTGTAGTATTAAGCAATAAATCATTGATCAATAATATATTGATGATAAGTTTAGGCTAATAGTTAAAAACAGAGATTATTTATCGAAAGATATTTAAGAAACTAAAAAAAATAAATCCCAATAGGTTCCAGTCTGCAAACTTTGGCCTAAAGGGATTAACAAACAGTTATATTGTACATTTGGATTGTACAGTAGTCGTAACTGAATGTGCATAACATCAATTATTATAGCCAGTCTACTAGCGTAGTGCAAGATATCTTGCACCTGTGCCTATGTTCTTATGCTTATTGATGTCCAGTTTAATAGATCATTAATTTGATCCAATAGAGTGATGTCTATAAATTGTGAAAACATTAAATGATATTCAAATTGTCTATTTAAGCACTACTGCACAAGCAAAAGCTTGTGTGCGTAAAAATGATCGGCATGATATTAAAGTTTTTAAATTTAATAATCCACTTGATCAAACAGATCTCAACATCAAATATCAGCGTACTGCTATAAGACATAATACTTTGCTGTCCCGGTATTTTTATTTAAGTAATCTATTTAACGTTCAACTAAATAAAATTCCAAAAAAACATACAATACAATTTTTAAACTTCTTTGATGTCAACACCTGGTCTATCTTTGGTTTTGATATGAATATACAAGGGGATGCAATTTGAGTACCCCTAATATAAGTGTAAAGAACAGTAATACAACTGTTCAGAGTAAAGATCGACGTAGTCGAGGTTTTCATAGTACAAAATGTAAGAATCAAAATCCCTCTTATACTATCCCTGACTCCCATAAAAAACGTTTAGCCTTTATTCGTGATCTTGTTGATAAATCACAAAATCGTGATGTGACTACGTCCGATGAAGCCATGTTATCTCGGGCGCAGAATTTGCGACAAAAGCAATTCTATCCAGATAGAGCAAAAGCCATCAGAGCCTTACATGCCGTTTTCAGTGAGCATGTGAATGTGGTCACACAACAAGTTGAAATTTCATTGCGAAATGCTTCTGATGCCGCTGGTTTAACCACGATATCTGATGCTGAGCTTGAAAGGGCTGAAGATGATCAAGATCATACACCTGTTGTCTCTATTTCTCGTACTAGTCGAGCATTTCACGACATGGTGGATATGGGCTGGGTAGTAGCACCACCTGAGTGGCAAGTCTGGGACAAAGAAGCAGGTCACTGGATAGACAAATATTTTGAAGTGACCATATTATTCTTTCAAGCGGCTGGGATTACCGCTGAGCGCCTTGAAAAAACACAAAGAGAACGTTTAGGTTTCATAAAAACCAATCATTTACAGTTTGGTTATACTAAAGAACAAGCAGGTCGTTTATCTATTACCCAGTTAAGAGCTGATAGAAAAGCTCAGTGGCGGCGCGCTGCCTTTGAGCGTAGAGCTTCAGAGCAAACCAAGAACAAACTATCCCGTGAATTAAAGGATAAAAAAAGAACTGAGCAACGTGCTGTAGCCACCAAACGTGTTTTAGCCTTTCTTGGTGAAGATCTACATCGAGTAGACTTCCCAACCTTCAAAGATCTGGTAAACAAAGAAATTGCATCACTGCGTAAATTCACTAAGGTTGATCCTCCCCCCCACTGATGGATAAACAAATATTATAAGGCATAAATAAAACCGAGCATTGACTCGGTGTTTAACGTGGTTGTACTTCCCCTAGTCAGGTTATAAGCATACAAACTTAGTCGACTTCTAGTTTTTTACTCATTTATGCAGACTGTTTTAATTATTTATTGTTTCAAATTCAGTTATACACATAAAAGTGCAAGGCTAAAATAAAGTAAAGTGCATGTTGATATGTATAAAGTGCAAAATTATCTTTCTTTTAGTTATATACATTCAATTAATATATACGCCACTGTAAAAAGTGGATAAATGCCACATCCTCGGTTTTTTGCTTCGCAAAGGATGTGAGTTCGAGATCGCTTGAATTAAAATTATAAAAATAACTTTATTAAAATACAAAAGATAAACAAATAGTTGGTAGACCTGCGTCATTCGACAATCGTATGTAATATATTCATAAAGGACAAAGCACCCCAAAGAACGTCGCTACGCTCCCAGTTTACCAAAAAATAAAATGCAAGAAATGTGCCTGTTAATACAATTGATCTTTTAATTATACCTAGAAAATCCCTATTGGAGCCCTTTATCCATAAGGGGTTAATCTATGACATATTTTCAACTGACTAGATGGTTTGGGTTTTTGTTCTTACACCTAGGAAATCCCAATTATAGCCCTTTGTTTATCTACGATCCAAAATGTTGGTTGAAAAATAACCAGTAATT
>JABSOJ010000250.1 GCA_013216005.1 Alteromonadaceae bacterium
AATCAATTATTTAAATCAATTATTTAAATTAATTATAAGAGCCGCTTCAACAAACGATCAATTTGGGTGATCCTTAATTTTTTCAATAATTTTTTTGGTTTTTCAGGATATTCTTTAAAAGGCTCAAATTGTTTAAAGTGTGTGATAATTTGAGTATGTTTATGTATTTCTGCCAATTCACGTTTTACCGATGACATCAAAGAACCACTGATATCGTCAAGCAAAAGACCATTTTCTAAATCAAGTGACCAAGCTCTTGGATTCAAATTACTCCCTGTGAGTAAATGAAAACGTTCATCAATCACCATGCCTTTCAAATGAAAGCTATTGTCTTGATCTTTCCATATTCGAATTTCTAACTGACCACTATCAATAAAACGTTGCCAACGTTTAACGAACTTTACTAACAACATTTCATAAAGGTAGGGAATGCCATTGATAGTGCTGAATTTATTTTGATCTGGCTCATAAAAATCGTTAGCAGTTTTATCACCAATAATAATTGAAATTTTAACACCGCGTTTAAGGGCTTTAATAACATCGCGGGTTAGAACTTTCGGTAGATTAAAGTAAGGGGTGAAAAGTAAGATACTTTGATCACTTTTTTGTACTAACTGCCGAATAGCACTATTGAGTTGATTTTTTCTACTCCCACAACCAACCAATGGTTTGATAGATATTTCATCTGTTTCATCAACTGGCTGACTATTATTTTCCCTAAAATTTACCGTATAAGATGCTCTGTTCAACAAAAACTTTAAACGATTGATTGTATTCTTTTGTTGAGCCTGACCAGGTATAAAATCAATATTTAATGAAGGGGCTAAACTTGAATGAATAAACACTCTTTCTAGATATTCACAAAAGGTGTTAGTTAACTCTGATGATGTAATTTGATAATAACGATCTAAACGATAACGCTGCTGTTGATGTAAGTAAATATCGTTAATACTCGCACCCGTATAAAATAAAATATTGTCGAAAACAAAACCTTTTAAATGCAAAACACCAAAAACTTCTTTTTGTTTTACCGCTACACCATATATTACAATATTATGGGTATATTGTTCGGCCAACGCCAAATACAAAGCTCTGTTTCCCAGTGAAGATTTTTCACCAATTAAACCACGTTGAGCACGGTGAAAATCAACAAAAACTTTCACATCCAGTTGCGGATTGTCCTGCTTTGCCTGGTATAAAGCATGTAAGATCTCTCTACCGGCCTCATCATCTTGAAGATACAAAGCCGTTATATAAATGCGAGATTTAGCCAACTTAATTAATGAAAGTAGCTGTTGCTTGTACGCTTTAGCAGAGCAAAAAACCTTAACATCACTTGATGTTATAACAATACTATTTGAACTACTAGCCAATCTATTCACCCTAAATCAAGATCAGAATCGATAAATAATCGATAATAAAATATAAAATAACAATTTAAATTACGCTAAGCATAACTTTTTATGATTATTTTTCCAATCTAAACTGCTGCAAATCCTTAGATAAATTCTCTGCCAGCTGAGTTAAATTATGCCCAGCCCCTGCAGCATCTTTAGCCGACTGCATCACTTGATCAACTCCTTCAGCAATACAACGTGTGTTCTCATCAATACCATCAACCATTTGACTTTGTTGTTGTACAGCTGATGATATTTGCACAGTAGCGTCAACAATTTTTTCAACATTTCCGGTAACTTCACTGAAAGTAACGGATACCTGATCTGTTTTTTCAACACCGTATTCTGCCTTAGAAACACCTCGGTTCATTGCCTCGACCGAATTATCAGCACCTGATTGCAATTGTTCAATAATGCGCTGTATTTCACTGGTAGACTCTTGTGTACGACTTGCTAAAGTTCTGACTTCATCTGCAACCACCGCAAAACCCCGGCCTTGTTCACCAGCGCGCGCCGCTTCAATAGCCGCATTCAACGCTAATAAATTTGTTTGATCTGCAATTTCGCGGATGACATTAACAAACTGACCAATTTCAGTACTATGTTTTGCAAGTTCATTAATTACCGTTGCCGAAACATTCACTTCGTTAGATATATCTGTAATTGCTGATGCCGTTTCCATTACGACTGCCTGTCCGGTAACTACATTTTCATTCGCTTGTTCAGTAATTTTCCGTGCTTGTTCCGTATTTTCTATAATAACGGACACCGATTCAGACATTTGCTTAACCGCGTGAGCTACATTATGCGTATTCTCTTGCTGCGTAGCTAAACTTTGCTCCATATTATCAGTTAGCTGGCGAATATCACATGCTGCTGTTTTCAATTGAACAACATTGTCATTAAAACGCAATAACAACGCCAGAATTTTTTGCTGCATCTGATCGAAACTTATAGCGATATCACCAAGTTCATCTTTTGAATCTACTACTAATGTATCGGTAAAATCACCTTCACCTAACCGTGCAGAAGCATTATTTATCGCCCGAACGTTTTCCCATAATGAAACATATATTCCAGTTATCAAATAACTTGTGACTAAAATTACCGATAATAATACGACCGCCAACGCCCATAAAGACCACACACTCAAGTCCTGATGTTTTTGTAAACTGTCACTTAATAATTTATCGCTTCGAGCTAACAATGCAATAGCATTTTGATATACTTGTTCACCAAGTTTATTTGCTTCTGTCAGGGACAATGATATGTCATCGGGATCAATGACTTTATCTCTCAATGTTTTTTGATAATCATTCAAAGAACTAAGCAAAGCTTTGTAACCAACTATATATGATTTAACTTCTTTTGAAGCGACACGTGCCAGCTGATCACTTGTTTTTTGTAATTGAATTTTCAATTCGTCAAGACGTTGGTCAAGTGCTACTAATAACGTATATGTTTGAGATTCAAAAGATTCATTTTCAATAACCAGAGCCGTTAAATCACGGGTGCGACCGATATATTCAATTAATGCAGGCAAACGCTGAACACTTGCTTCAGCCAAATAAAAACTGGTTGCATTACTTTCCCGGCTTAAACCACTCAACGCCGCAATATTTTCTCGCAAAGCCAACGTTTGATCATAAACCATAGCGTAATCATTAAATGCGGTAAAACCTTCAGAATTAGCAGCAACTTGCCACTCTTCTGAAATATTCTTAACGGATGAAATAGCTTGTTTAAATTCAGTCGATTTTTTTAATGAATCAGTCAATTTCTTAATTTGAGCGCTAACGGCCGAATTTTGTGATTTATCTCGCTGAGATTGCCTTATCATTTGTTCTATTTTGGTGACATTTTTAATCTTAGCTTGCCCTACCTGTTCAATATCATATTGATCAATTAATGATAATTGCTCTTGAACTATCCATAAAAAACAAGCAAGTAGTGGAAAATAAAACATTGACGCCAGTAAAATAAACTTTGCCTTGAAACGTAACTGGTTAGACAAAGCTACCGCTGGTTTTATCACATTAATCATAAGCTCTCATTTTATTATTTGGGTTGATGCTGCACTTGTTTAAACATCACTAGAGGCTACCGAAAATTAAATACTAGCGTCCGGTAAAAACTTTAATTTTCAGGCAGTTTTAACTTACCCACTTTCTTTAACAATTCGATTATAGTTCAAGAATAATATTACTGTAAACTCACTCATTTAAAGCAATAGAAGACTGGTGGCGATTAACACAAAAAATTCTTTAAAGTAGTGAACTTAGAACTTATGCAGTAAATAAAATATATCACACTATAAGCTCTAACTTCAGTATCTTAATTTTGCTGCTGATTAACTTGTTTTAGCTTTATACCCAAGCTAGTTGTCTGTTTAAATTATTGCAGCCAGTTCAGCAGCTTGGCGAATAGCGCGTTTTGCATCCAATTCCGCCGCAACATTTGCTCCCCCAATTAAATGGACACTCACCTTAGCATCAACCAATTTCTGATATAACTCTCGTTGTGGCTCTTGTCCTGCGCAAATAATTACATGATCAACAGCTAATAATTGCTCTTCACCATTAATTTCAATCGTTAAACCTTCGTCTGTAATTGATTTATAAGTTACCCCCGGCATCATTTTTACACCAGCTTTTTGCAATGTAGCTCTGTGGATCCAACCTGTAGTTTTACCTAAGCCAGCCCCTACTTTAGTTGGTTTACGTTGCAATAAATAAATATCACGGTCGTGACTGTGTTTGTCTGCTTTTTCCATTTGTGCTTTTGAAAGCAATGCACCATTATTTTGATAGCTTCTATCTACACCCCAATGAGCCATCCATTTTTCAGGTTCAACTGAAAGAGATTTTTCTCCGGTACCTCCCTTTTCAGCTAAATAAACAGCAACATCGAATCCAATTCCACCCGCACCAATAATCGCTACTTTTTTACCTATGACATCTTTATCTCTGATAACTTGCAGATAAGTTTTCACTTTTTCGTGGTCAAAACCTTTGATGTCCAGTTTCCGGGGGCTAATACCTGTAGCCAGAACCACTTCATCAAAATTAGCCACAATTAATGCTTCCGTACTTTGCTCGCTGTTTAAATGAACAGTAACATTTAATAAAGACAGCTTTTTTTTGAAATAACGTAACGTTTCAAAAAACTCTTCTTTGCCAGGAATTTGTTTAGCAATATTAAACTGGCCGCCTATTTCCTTTGCGCGATCAAATATCTCTACTTTATGACCACGTTCCGCGGCATAAACACTGAAAGCGAGTCCTGCAGGTCCCGCGCCTACTACTGCGATACGTTTACTTTTTTCTACTTTACCAAAAACTAATTCAGTTTCGTAACATGCCACAGGGTTAACCAGACATGATGCTCTTTTTTGTAAAAACACATGATCCAAACACGCTTGATTACAACCAATACAAGTATTAATTTCATTGCTTTTATCTGCAGCTGCTTTATTCACAAAATCGGCATCAGCTAAAAATGGACGAGCCATAGAAATCATATCTGCTTGACCATCAGCTAATATTTTTTCTGCCACTTCTGGCGTATTAATGCGATTTGTTGTCACTAAAGGAATCTTGACTTCCTGCTTCATTTTTTCAGTAACCCAGGTAAATGCAGCTCTGGGAACTGACGTTGCAATAGTTGGTACACGCGCTTCGTGCCAACCAATACCAGTATTAATTAATGTGGCTCCTGCGGCTTCAACGGCTTTTGCCATATAGACCACATCTTCCCAGCTATTGCCTCCTTCGACTAAATCGAGCATTGACAACCTAAAAATGATAATAAAATTCTCGCCCACTTTTGCTCGTACAGCCTTTATTGTTTCAATAGAGAGGCGCATTCTATTATCAATACTTCCACCCCATTCATCAGTACGGTGGTTAGTTTTAACACAGGTAAACTGGTTAAGTAAATAACCTTCAGACCCCATAATTTCTATACCATCATAACCCGCTTTTTTAGCCAAATTGGCTGAGTTAGCATAATCGTTAATGGTGCCTTTTATCTGACGAACAGACAGTGCTTTTGGGGTGAATGGGTTGATCGGTGATTTGACTTTACTCGGGGCAACACTAAAAGGATGATACGCATAACGGCCAGTGTGTAGTAATTGCAAACAAATTTTAGTCGGATATTCATGTACAGCATCAGTAACTTGTTTATGTTTTTTAACATGCCAGAATTTACTTAGTTCACTACCAAACGGGGCTATTCTACCTCGCGCATTAGGGCTTACTCCACCCGTAACAATTAAGCCAACACCGCCTTTGGCGCGGGCTTTATAGAAGGCAGCTAACTTGGCAAAGCCTCCTTTTTCTTCTTCAAGTCCGGTATGCATTGATCCCATGAGTACCCGGTTAGCTAACTGAGTAAAACCAAGATCCAACGGGGCGAGTAAATTAGGAAAAGGTGATGTTGTTGTCATATATTGCTCTTTAATTTGGTCCAACCAGTGATGTAAATCTACTTGTATTCTGGCAAAATTTCAAGTTTATTTGACACCTGTCCAGCAGTTCTCAGTGAAATTAATAACCTGATAAATAAAGGGCTATAGCGGATATTGAAAAATAGTTTTCGCGCTGTTTTTTTTGCATAAAAGATATCTTGTCAGCATAAAACACATTTTGTTCAGTACGTTATAACTTATAACAACTTAGTTGGTTGTATTTTTAAAAAGCTCTTTTGATCCATTGAACGATCCTTCCAGCCTGTCATCATGACAGTATTAGATTAATAAATGACCACGAAACTTTTGACTTCACTTAAAAAAAGTAAAAAACATCTCAGTTTTAAAGCACTCAGAACATCCATGTCTGAGCACTTTTCTAGTATCAATGATAATCGCCAACAAAATAAATGCCTTTTTAGTCAGCATGATGTTTTGATGAGTGCTTTTGCTTGTATGTATTTTCAGGATCCCTCTTT
>JABSOJ010000251.1 GCA_013216005.1 Alteromonadaceae bacterium
CATTTTAAATTCACTCAATCAAGTTCATGTCACCACAGTATAGATTATAACCTCTTAAAACTAAAGTTATGACGATTTCAGTTTCTTAAGAAACAGCTATGCATCAGGAAACAACAGCACAGTAAAATAACTGCATGTTATTTAAACTATTAAGTTGTGATAAAGAGTATTTCGTCGGTAATAGTTAGTATCAAAGACACTATTTACTTGCGAAATACATCTGTAAATATTAGAGTAAATAGTTAGAGATGAAAGCGCTTACATACTTAGCTGTTTGCTCTAAATAAAAAGTTTAAAAAGGATTGTTAATGAAAGTCACGTTAAAAAGCATCATCCCCGTTTCTGCTGTGCTAAGTCTTAGTATGGGTCTTAGTGCTTGCGATAATGAGAAAAACAACAGTATCGCAAAGCAAGAGATTGTTCAACCGGGGGATCGTTTGGCAACGGTAGAGCAAAATGTAGAAGCTTTACTCTTAAAAATGACTTTGCCCGAAAAAATATCGCTCGCTCATGCCAGTGGTAAATTCCACATAAATGCTATTGAGCGTGTGGGTATTCCTGAAATGTGGTTATCTGATGGCCCTCATGGTGTACGCCATCAAATAGAGCGTCATACCTGGGCACCGGCTGGTTGGACAGATGATTATGCAACTTATTTGCCTCACCTAACGTCAGTCGCCGCAAGTTGGGATACTAATATCGCTAGCTTACATGGCCAAGTTCTAGGGGCTGAAGCCCGAGACAGAAAAAAAGACTTTATTTTAGGACCCGGTGTTAACTTAGCTCGTCTACCTTTATATGGTAGAAATTTTGAGTATATGGGTGAAGACCCTGTGTTAGCGGCAAAGTTGGTGGTACCGCAGATTAAAGCTATTCAGGCCAATGATGTTGCCGCTACCGTTAAACATTATGCATTAAATACCCAAGAGCTGAATCGTACCGGAGTTAATGCCAAACCCGATGAACGTACCCTAAGAGAGGTGTATTTACCTGCTTTTGAGGCTGCGGTAAAAGAGGCTGGTGTATTAGGAATAATGGGCTCATATAATCAGTATTATGGCACTAATGCTAATCAAAGTAAGCATTTGGTCATGGACATACTAAAAGGTGAGTGGGGCTATCAAGGTGTACTACTTACCGATTGGAATGTTGATATTAATACCTATGATGCAGCGGTAAATGGTTTAGATTTAGAAATGGGAACAGATGTTGCCGATTATCAAGATTACTTTTTGGCGAAACCCTTTTTAGATATGATCCTGTCAGGAAAAATCCCTGAATCAGTTGCTGATGAAAAGGCCAGACGTATTTTAAGAGTGCAACACACCATAGGTATGTATGACAAAAATCGTTTACCTGGATCAAGGAATACCAAAGCGCACCAAGCTGCCGCGCGCAAGATTGCCACGACAGGTGTGGTGTTGTTAAAAAATGATTCGGTAGGGCTAAAGACCGTATTGCCATTAGATAAAAAACAAGTGAAAAACATACTCGTACTTGGTCCTAATGCAGATAAAAAACATGGTACAGGTGGTGGCTCTTCAGAAGTAAAATCTTTATATGAAGTGACTCCGTTAGAAGGCTTAAGAGCTAAACTTGGCAAAGAAGTAAATATTACCGTAATGAGAGCGCGCAGTAGTGAGTTAGCGGCTATTGCCAGTGATTATGTTGCGAGTCGTCATTGGACAGGTACACCAGCATGGAACATCTCTTACTTTGCTGAGCAAGCGCGAGAAAATTTAACAGAAGAGTCTTGGATTGTTGATTCAAAATTTAAAGCAATAGAGCCAGCTAACACTCAACATATAACCCTGACGGCTAAGATTAAGCCTTTAACAACGGGCTTACATCAGTTGAAAGTTGAAACCATTGGTAGTTTTCAACTGAAAGTGAATGATGAGATCGTTATAGCTCATCAAGTCACAGGCGATGAAACTGCTAATGCAATTAACACCACTGTGTTATCTCATCATATTGAATTACAACAAGATAAAATTTACAATTTTGAAATTGAATATGATGGTAGTGATAACTTTACGTTAGGCTGGAATGCGCCGGGGGAACTGTTCAGTAGTGAAGCTGAGTATATCGCAGCAGCTAAACAAGCGGATGCTGTTATCTACTTTGGTGGTTTGAGTCATGGTGATGACCGGGAATCAATCGATCGACCTGATATGAAATTACCTAACTCGCAAGATGAAATAATTAGTAAGCTTATTGCCGCCAATGAAAAAACCGTGGTGTTCCTTATTGCAGGCTCAGCAGTTGAAATGCCTTGGGCAGAGCAAGCTAAAGCTATTGTTTGGGGATGGTACGGCGGTATGGAGGCAGGCCATGCTTTTGCTGATATTTTAACGGGCGATGTTAACCCTAGTGGTAAAATGCCGATTACTTTACCTGCTCATCTTGAAGATACTGCACCAATTGCCCTTAACGATTATAACGCCAAAGAAAGCTTATACACTGAAGGGATATTTATTGGTTATCGTTGGTTTGAACAACAAGATATCAAGCCAACGTTTTCTTTTGGTCATGGACTTTCATATACCAAGTTTGCGTTAACTGATATTGCTTTATCGGCTACAGAATTTAGTGCTGATGAAGGGCTCGTGGTGACAGCAATGGTTAAAAATACGGGTGACGTAGCTGGCGCAGAGGTTGTGCAATTATATTTGCATGACAAAGAAGCCAGTGTTGAACGACCTGAAAAAGAACTTAAAGGTTTTGCCAAGGTTTATCTTGCACCAGGCGAAAGTAAGCAAGTCAGTATTTCACTTACCAAACGTGATTTATCGTTTTGGGATATAAATAGCAATGATTGGTTGGCCGAGTCAGGCGAATTTGAAATATTATTAGGTACGGCTTTAGATGATATTAAGCTATCAGCTAAATTTGATTACCAGCAGTAATAACAATAAACAGCGCCTGTGTAAGCAGGCGTTTTTTTCAGTTTTGCATTAACTGCTTGGGATGAACATTGCTCCTTTGGTATCTATGATCGCCTAGCGGTAAGCAGGGGTGAATAAAAAGATATTTTGGTTGCTGAAAATGAATAACTGTTTAGTAAAGGTGATAGTGATGAATAAATTGATTTTTTTACTGGTATTGTTACTCATAGCTTGTAATCAAAACACATATGAACAAAACTTTGAAACTAGCTCAACAAATAGCTTAGCAAAGGAGACAGAAACACTTACTATCTCAAGGTCAAAATACTTATTGCAATTACAAGGTTTCTGGCTAGGACAAAACATAGCCAACTGGACCGGGTTGATCACAGAAATGGACAAGGTAGGCACACCAGAAAGCATGCCATTTTATACCGATGAAGATTGGGGTAGTAAAGATTTACCAGCCATCTGGGGGGAAGGTGTTCCTCATAGCGATACCATCGACTTTTACTTTGTAGAAAAAGGTCAGCCTTGGGGGGCTGATGATGATACGGATATTGAATACATGTATCAGTATTTACATGAACTGCACCAAACAAGTATTTTGACAGCAGAGCAAATTCGAACCGGTTGGCTAACTCACCTATATTCTGAGGAAGATGCGCCGCTTTTTAAAAAGTTTCCTAATTCTAAAGCTATTCAGGAAAATTTTTTATGGGAGTCTAATCAACAAGTCAGAATATTAATGCAACAAGGCATGTTGCCACCAGCAACCAGTGAGCCTGAAAACAATCCCAAACACATGATGATTGATGCCCAGCTTACCACCGAAATATTTGGTTTATTGGCCCCCATAAGAGCAGACATTGCTTTAAAAATATCACAATTGCCTATTAGGACGTCGGCAAAATATGATGCACAATGGATTTCACAATTTTATGTCACCATGCATTCTTTGGCTTCTAAGGTAAATAAATCACACACTATGCAGCAACAGACACTATGGCTGGCAGAGCAGGCTAGACTCATATTACCTGAGCAATCAACTTCAGCAAAAATGTATGATTTCATCAAACATTCTTATCAACAAAATCCTGATAAAAATGATTGGGAAAAAACCCGTGATGAAGTTTATCAGCGTTATCAAGTTAATAATGCCGATGGTTATCGTTATAAAGATCCCTTTGAAGCAGGTATTAATTTTGCCGCCAGTTTAGTAAGTTTATTCTACGGTGAAGGGGATATAGTGAGAACTATTCAAATTGGCACATTAACCGGTTGGGATTCAGATAACCCGACAGCGACTTGGGGGGGATTACTAGGCTTTATGATTGCTAAACAAGGTGTCGAAAAAGCCTTTGCTCAGGATAACCTTTCGCAAAGTTACTGGATCCACCGTACCCGTAGAAACTTTCCCGATCACACTGCTAATCAACTAGGTGAAGATACCTTTGCACTGATGGCAAAAAGAGCTATTAAGGTAATTGATCAAGTAGTTGTAGAACAAATGAAAGGTAAAGTTGATCTTGAAAATAATGTCTGGCTGATCCCCGAAAAGAAAGGCGAGCATTAATTATGTTTGAATGTGGAATATCATGAAAAAAATAACACTTTGCTTAATAACGGCTACTTTATTTTTACTTGCTTGTTCTAATAATGTTAAGCAAATACCAGCTGTTCAGCCTTCAGATGAACAATTACTGCGAGAAGCTTACCAAAGTAGTTTCGATCAAAGTCAGCGGCAATATTTTGTTTATTTACCTAGAGGATATCACTCTAAGCCGGATAAAAAATGGCCCGTGATGCTGTTTTTACATGGCAATGGTGAACGGGGTAACGGTCAGGATGAATTAGATTTTGTCTTGATGCAGGGGCCTTTATATGAAGCTTGGGTACAAAAAAAAGATCTGCCCTTTATTATTATTTCGCCTCAGCTTCATATGTTTGGTTGGGATCAAAAAGGCATTACTTATATTGATAATAGATCTAAAGACAATATCCCGAAAAGATTAGTTCAAGGTGTACCTGAGCGGAGTAAAGCTTTTCAAACTAGAACAGATATAAAAAGAACGCACTCACTAACCAATATGAGCGATGTTGCGCCCTTATTGCCACAAGGTTGGGAGATGCTTGAAACTGATTTAATTGCCATGTTAGATAGAGTACAGAATCAATACCTAGTCGATGTTAATAAAACTTATCTCTCAGGTTTAAGTTATGGCGGTTTTGGCACCTGGTATATGGCAAGTAAACATCCCGAAAGATTTGCTGCTATAGCCCCTGTGGTTGGTTGGGGACATCCTAGTTTAATGGCACCTATTGCCGAGCATAAACTACCTGTATGGGCTTTTGCTGGCGGCAGAGATAGCGCAGTAGATATTCAGTATTTTTATGCTGGATTAAATCAATTGGAAAAGCTGGGTCATAACAACGTGCGCTTTACCGTGCATGAAGATAAAGGTCATGATGCTTGGACTCGTGTTTATTCGGGAGATGATCTTTATCAGTGGCTACTAACTCATTCGAACAACAACTAACTCAAGATTCACTAGGATGGCAGTCTCTTTGAAAGATTAGCCAGATAAATAACTATCTAATGCTCAGTTTCAGTAATACCAGTTAATTATTACAACGGGTATTACTTATCATCATTTACTATTCTATTGTTAAAGGACTTAATTGGTACTGATATTAGCTAATTCCTGTTGTAGCCAAGTTATTGCTTGCTGCCTGCCTAACTCTAATCCTGAAAATATTTTTATATTTAATTGATCCATAAATCGTTTATCAATAATCTCTTTACTGGATTGCTTGTCTTGCGTGGTATAATTAACCACCGCAACAGCCACTATATTTTCGATCGAACCCATGATCAATTGTGCTTCTGGGCTATAATGGTAGTTATTGATTTTATTGACTAAAATGCCGAACTCCCCATCGAAAATAGAGGTTAAAAAGTCATCGTGCTCTTCAACCATTTCTAAGCTGACAACAACTCCATCATCGACAATAATTTCAGCTATTTGATTGTTAATAATATTAATATGGGCAAAACTTAATCTGTATTTTTGCATAATCTCTACCTTTACATCTTATGGCACGTCACCAGAACAAGTGAAAACGAGTAAACTGATTGGTGGTATGATTATAGTGTATATTTACACTTTTATTGAATTTCAACACAGATTTTAGCATTTTACCCTTTTTTTTTAAAGGTTATTTTTGTTTTTCCTTTACAGCTTATTTGATAACTTTGCTGAGCAAATTGGGTGATAATATTTAAATTGAAGGCTTGTCGACATTTGATGTTGATATAAATATCAGGCTCTGTTCCATAATACTGTTGTCCCTCGATGAATCCCCTATTTTTAAAGGGTTAGGCGATAAATTGGTTTTTT
>JABSOJ010000252.1 GCA_013216005.1 Alteromonadaceae bacterium
AGGGAAAACCTCATGCACGGAATCGAAGAGGGGCCGTTGGATAAGCTATGCGAAGCCTGCGGCCTACTCTACATATATACCAAGGTATTGGCATACTTTAACTAATCCAAAAAACAACTTTGGCACAATAAATTTTATCTCACTAAGTGCCCCTTTCCGAGATAGAACGTCTACACATAATGTCAGGTGTTTTATCACTAAGCAGGCATTTATTTCGTAAAGCATTTTTCTTCATAATGCGAACAATTAGGGCAATATATTGCCTGATAAGCTCACGCTCTATATTTGATATTGTTTTATAAAATTTGGATTTATACAGATTAGTGCTTGTATTTAAGTCCTAGTATTTAAGTTCGAGTATTTAAGTGTGAGTAGTTAAGTCCGAAAAAACCGTTCTCTGATAATAATAATGAACACCATTAACAAGGCTATAATATAACTCAGTCCTCTACCGAATACACTGTATGGCGTTTGTCCTTTGACTAAAGAAACTTCCGTTTTAAGTACCGCTTGTTCAAATTGAGGAATTTGTGCGGTTATTTTACCTTGATGATCAATCACCGCCGTAATGCCATTATTAGTTGAACGCAATACCGGACGACCAAACTCTAATGCGCGCATTCTGGCTATTTCTAAATGTTGATGCGGTCCGTGCGAGTCTCCAAACCAGGCATCATTACTTACTGTTAATATTAAATCTGTTTTGTCGGTCATGTTTGCCGCTAACTGTTCAGGAAAAGCTATCTCGAAACAAATAAGTGGCAATATGTGTAAATCTTGAGCGACTAAGTTTGGTTGAGTGTAGTCGCCGCGGCTAAAAGATGACATCGGTAAATTGAAAAATGGTGCGATAGGGCGCAAAAAATCTTCAAAAGGGACAAATTCACCAATCGGTAAGAGATGATTTTTATAATATCTATTCTTGGTTTCGTAATAATAGCTTGCCTGTTTATCGTCTTGATGTTTTTTACCCAGAACAATTAAACTATTAAAATAATGTTTTGACTGAAAATTATAGTTGATAATTCCGGTGATTATCGCACTGTTATTCAAGAAAGCGGATTGATTTGCCATATCCAGAAATTCTTGCGCTAAAGGCTCCATTGAAGGGATCGCACTCTCAGGCCAAATGATCAGATCCGCATCATAATTTACTCTGGTCAGGTCCAGATAAGTTAGCATTGATGGCCATTGCTCTTCTGGAGACCATTTCAGTGCTTGTTCAATATTACCTTGTACTAAAGCTGTTTTGATTGTTTTATCGCGAAATTCAACCCATGTGCTTTGGTTGAGGATAAGTGTGACTATGGCTAATGCGCTTAACAACAATCCATGGCGTTTAATTTGTTTGTTTTTGATTAGGTTCAATAAACTTATGCTGATCACCAACATGATAAAGGTGATGCCGACTTCACCAATTACGGGCGCAAAAGCAGCAAGAGGACCATCTATTTGACTATAGCCTAAAGACAGCCACGGAAAACCCGTTAATACCACGCCACGTAAATATTCGCCTAATAGCCAGATTGGCGGTATCAGCCATAAATTAAGTTGGTTGTTTTTGCTTAGTTTTGTTGCTAAATATCCTGTAATAGCCGGAAAAATAGCAAGATATAAACATAATATCAACATCATCAGCAATGAGACGAAAAGGGGTAAGCCACCAAATTGATCTATGCTGACATGCACCCAGCTAATACCACTGGAAAACCAACCAAAGGCGAAAATAAAACTTTGTTTGGCTGTATCTCTGGCGTTGCATAAATTGATTTGATGTAACCATATTATCGGTAACAGTATGGCTAGCCACCATTGTGAAAATGGTGCATAGGCGAAAACTAAACTAAGCCCAGCTGAAAAACTGAGCCAATTAGTTTTGTTTTTAAGGTTGTTGAGCACATGAGATTTTGAATTTTTAAACATCTTTGTAGGCAATCATTATTCACTTAGTTTAATCAGTACTCTTTCCATTAATCATATGATCTTTAGGAACACTGAGTTGTAAGGTTTGAATTCGGCGGTTATCGGCTGCTGTTATTTTGAATTCAAATGAGTCAATTATTATTTCTTCACCTTTTTTAGGCATATGACCGAATTGATGAGATAGAATTCCGCCAATAGTATCAGCGTCGTTTTGGTCGAATTTACAGTTAAAAAATTCGTTGAAATCGGATAATTCCGTCAGGGCTTTAACCTGATATACGTTGCCGACCATATGTTTTATATCTTCTTCGATCTCATCGTCGGTTTCATCTTCAATTTCACCAACAATTAATTCAAGAATATCTTCAATGGTAACTAAACCTGAAACACCACCATATTCATCAACAATAATTGCCATATGATAACGCTGAGAACGAAAATCTTTTAATAAAGTTTCTACTTTTTTACTTTCAGGAACGACAATGTACGGACGTATAACTTCAGCTAAAGTACATTCTTCTGTTTTTGAGTTAAAACCATAAGCCAGTAGATCTTTTGCTAGCAAAGTACCTTCAATATTATCAATGTTTTCATTCACAACGGGAAATCGGGAATGACCTGAGTCTAATATAACAGGTAAAATTTCAGTAAGTGATTGGTTGATATCTAAAGTGATCATTTGAGAGCGAGGGATCATTATATCGCGGACACGAATATTTGAAACTTCCAGCACACCTTGGATCATTTGCTTCGTTTCAGGTTTGATTAATTCGCGGTCTTGTGCGTCATTGAGTACTTCAACCAATTCTTCTTGGTTTTTTGGCTCTCCGGTAAATAATTGAAGAATTTTATTCAAAAATGGTTTACGTGGGGAACCGTTACTAGGGGGGTGGTCATCGCTCATGGAGCTTTTGTATTCCTTTGTTTATTTTGATTATCGTTAGTGTATCTTTACTTAAGTAAGCTTACTTAATTTAGCGCACTTCTATTTAGTACGTTTAAATTTCTTCGTACGGGTTATTAAAACCGAGTTGCGCCAAAATGTCTATCTCTAATGATTCCATTTTTAGTGCATCGTCATCATTTATATGATCATAACCCAATAAATGCAAGCATCCGTGGATAACCATATGTGCCCAATGAGCAATTAATTGTTTATTTTGTACTTTGGCTTCTTGTTCAACAATAGTTGCACAAATAACTAAATCACCCAGTAAATCGAGTTCAATTCCTTCTGGAACTTCAAAAGGAAATGATAAAACATTCGTGGGTTTGTTTTTGCCCCGATATTGATTATTCAGCTGCTGGCTTTCTTGTTCATCTACTATTCGAATGGTTAATTCGAAAGGTTTGTTGTACTTGGCAAGTACGGTGGTGAGCCAATGGTGCAGTTGTTCATGCTGAGGAAGCTTGTCGGCTTGACAAGCTAATTGTAAATCAAGTTCAATGTTCATTGTTGTCATTTTGTGATATTTCTTTTTTTGCTTTTTCTTGTTTGATTGCCTGTTTAGCTTGTTGTTTTATTGTGTTTTCTTGTTGTTCATAAGTTTCATAAGCATCAATAATTCTTGCGACAACAGGATGGCGTACAACGTCCTTAGATTGGAAAAAATTAAAACTAACACCCGGCACATTATCTAAAACATCAATGCTATGTCTCAACCCTGACCTTTGGCTCTTTGGTAAATCTACTTGGGTAATATCTCCAGTGATCACCGCTTTAGAATTAAAGCCTATTCGTGTTAAGAACATTTTCATTTGTTCTACTGTCGTATTTTGACTTTCATCTAAAATAATAAATGCGTCATTGAGTGTTCTTCCGCGCATATAAGCCAATGGCGCAATTTCTATTACTTTACGTTCGATTAATTTTTCGACTTTTTCAAAACCTAACATTTCAAATAAGGCATCGTAAAGAGGGCGAAGATAAGGGTCGACTTTCTGTGATAAATCACCAGGTAAAAAACCTAGCTTCTCACCAGCTTCGACTGCTGGGCGGGTTAATAAAATCCGGCGTATTTCTTGACGCTCAAGCGCGTCAATGGCACAGGCAACAGCTAAATAGGTTTTCCCAGTACCAGCAACTCCAACACCAAAGCTAATATCATTAGTGAGAATACTTTGTACGTAACTTTGTTGATTTTTATTTCGTGGTTTCACCAGACCACGTTTGGTCTTGATGGTAAACATTTTGTCGAAACATTCATCAAGATTGTCTGCACCTGAGTTATTAACCTGCTGTGAGTGCTTTTGTTCAGGATCTTGTTCTAGAACAGGGGCATCAAGAAGTGCTAAATGTAGCATTTCAGGCGTAATAGTTTTACTTTCGTTTTTAACACAAGCCGTTTCAATGTATAAGTCTTTGATAATGCCAATAGCAGCCTGACAATTATTCGGCTTACCGACGACCTTGAACTGGTGGCCACGATAGCTGATTTTAACGCCGAGACGACGTTCAATAGTCTTAAGGTTATCATCCATCGGACCACATACGTTTGCTTGTCTGTGGTTATCAACAGGCTCTAATTCAAAATTTTGACTGGTATCTTTACTCAAAAGGAAATTTCCGTTTATTGCCGCGCTTAGCACGGCTTTACTGTTTATACTTTTACTTGCTGCTATCTGCTTTGTTACCAAGGAGAACAGGTACCAAGGAGTACAGGAATTATGGAGTATAGGTTGCTACACCGATATTATCTGTGTTCGTTGTATTTGTTGCATTAGTTGTATCTGATTTGTGATGACTGTTAGCTAAAATATCAGCGGGCGAATGAGCAATACGTAATCCCATTTCACTTTGTTGACGAACTAGGTCACCGCGCAGAGAATTGGCATAAACGTCAGTGATTTTTACATCAACAAATTGTCCAATAACTGTGTGTGGTGCAACAAAGTTTACAATACGGTTATTTTCAGTTCGACCACGTAATTCCATCGGATTTTTCTTTGATGGGCCTTCAACTAAAATACGTTGCTCTGTGTTCAACATTTGACGAGCGAGACGTAATCCCTGATGAGTAATTCTGTCTTGCAATAATTTCAAGCGTTGTTTTTTTGTTTCGTCGCTTATATCGTCAGGTAAATCAGCCGCTGGTGTTCCCGGACGCGCGCTGTAAATAAAGCTGAAACTTAAATCAAAATCAATTGCCTGAATCAAATCCATTGTTGCTTGAAAATCTTCATCAGTTTCACCGGGGAAACCAATAATAAAATCGGAAGACATTGCAATATCAGGACGTACTTTACGAAGACGTCTGATTTTGGACTTATATTCTATCGCTGTGTGTCCCCGTTTCATTTGAGTCAAAATTCTGTCTGAACCACTTTGCACGGGTAAATGTAGGTGACTAACCAGTTCGGGTATTTCTGCGTATACATCAATAAGATCATCGGTAAATTCTACCGGATGTGAAGTGGTGTATCTAATACGGTCTATACCGTCAACCGTTGCGACTAAACGTAATAATTCAGAGAATCGGCAAATGATATCATCGTGTGTTTTACCACGGTATGCATTAACGTTTTGACCTAATAAATTAACTTCACGCACACCTTGTTCGGCAAGCTGGGCAATTTCATATAAAACGTCATCCAATGGACGGCTGACTTCTTCACCGCGGGTATAAGGCACTACACAAAAAGTACAGTATTTACTGCAACCTTCCATAATAGAAACAAAAGCGGTAGGGCCATCTGCTTTAGGCTCTGGTAAACGGTCAAATTTTTCAATTTCAGGGAAACTGATATCAACAACAGGATTATGTAGCTGAGTTACTTGTTGAATCATCTCTGGTAGTCGGTGCAAAGTTTGCGGACCAAAAACAATATCAACAAATGGTGCACGTTGACGAATAGCTTCACCTTCCTGTGAGGCAACACAGCCACCAACACCAATCACTAAATCAGGATTTTTTACCTTTAGGTTTTTCCACCGCCCAAGTTGATGAAAAACTTTTTCCTGAGCTTTTTCACGTATAGAACATGTGTTTAGTAAAATAACATCTGCATCTTCTGCTTCTTGTGCTAACTCAAACCCGTGGGTTGAGTCTAAAAGTTCGGCCATCTTCTGCGAGTCATACTCGTTCATCTGACAACCCCAAGTTTTGATGTATAGCTTCTTACTCATATTCTACTCTTATACTAATGAAAATAATTTCTGCTTATTGAGTTAACAATATTAAATTTTAATTAATGAAACATTAATCCAAAATACGCCGCTCAATAATCGGAGCAGCATTTTATACCAAAATGACGGTGAGATCGAGTAAAGAGAATATTTGACAGCAATTCTCGGTGATTTAACATTTACTGAGATAAAACAACATTTATAGCCATTTCTCATTTTCTGTCGTACTTT
>JABSOJ010000253.1 GCA_013216005.1 Alteromonadaceae bacterium
TAGCTTCAATTTTCGACATAGCATATGAAATTAGTCGGAATCACTTAAATTCAGGTGAGTTATAGCCTAACCTGAGTGATCTCATAGTCATGTTTTAATATGCATGTTGCTCTACCATAATGCTAAATTGTCACGACATAGATGGCAGAAAGAGTTTTTGCGATAGTTTTTGTTATAAAAGCCCAAGTAGTAGTTCTAATTCCAAATCACCATTATCATTGCGTTTTAAAAAAATCAGACGGTTTTTACCTGAAGGTTCATCACCTTGTTCAATTGCATGTTGATATAGTTTTTTCCAAAGAGTAATAATGCCAGTTGGTTCACCAGTGTAAATATAACTGTAAGCGCGATATTGAAGCATTTTAATAGGACGGATATTGATAGATCGCATAACTTTACTGTTTGTTGGCATGGCAAGTGTAAAGTACATTTTGTTATTTTGATAAAAGTATTGGTTATCAATTAGCATTTGCAATGAACCATTAATTTTTTTCTGTTTACGCAGTAAAGCTTTGTTGATCCTTAATGCATTCCTAAATATTTTATTCTGCATTTCTTCGGGAGTTGTTTCAATTTTTACACCGTAAAAATACCCTTCTTCAGTGATTTTAATTGTTGTTTTTAGTTGTTCTTTAACTTGAACTTTTTCTGGTTTCGTTTGATGTTCAATAGTGTTGGTTTGCTTCGTTTCTCGCGATTCACTTTGGCTGATACTTGTCAGTAAGTTGAGTATGGTTACTTCTGACTTTGGCAGGCAAAGTCCAGTAAAACGTCGATAAGGATCAACGTTTTTGTCTGCTTTGCCATTATTTAAATACCTTAACCACTGAGCCGACTCTGTCATCGAACCACCCATTAAATTAGCATTATAAAAGGCTAGTTTTGCTTGTTCTCGTTCGCCTCGATGAGCAAATTGCACTCCTAATAATAAATTGGCCATGCCAACTTGTTCGTCTTCAAGTCCTATTTTACAGGCATTTAATACGGCTTCTTCAGTTTCAAACCAGTTGTTTTGCTGTAAATGTAATTGCCCCAGTTGAATAAAATATTCACTGCTTTGCTGTAATTGTGCGCTGGTCTTTAATGCTTGGAGTGCTAGGTCAAATTCTTTGGCATGAAACCAAAGGCTAAACAACTGGTAATAACTCTGTGCCTTATTGGGATAACGTTGTTGTTTGAGTAACTGAGATAATTTACTTGCGGCCTGAAAATACAATTTATTTTCAACATATAAGCTAATTAACCAATCGTAATTCGCTTGGTCAAAACCTGTATTTTCTATATTTAATGGCATTGTTTGGTTTTTAGTTAATTGTTTTTCTGCCAAAACCAGCGTGTTTAATGCCGCATCTGGCAGAGCCATTTTATGATAAACATGGGTGAGTGTTTGCCAATATGACTTATTATTCGGCGTTAAATAGAGTAAATAATTCAAACAAACCACTGCAGGTAAGTGAGCTTGCATGTGGTAATAAAAATATAATGCTTGCTCTACATCAGATTGAGTCAATGATAAATTATCGTTGAGTGCTGCTTGGCTAAATACTTTATTTAATGTCAATGTTGCTGTTTCATATTGGTTTAAATAAAAGTGCGCTTGAGCGCGAATCAAGGTGTTTCTGATTATTCTTTTATTTTCTTTTAGTTGATATGCTTTAAGTTGTTGGGTTGATGAACTGCTGTTTATTTGTTTGCTTAGCGATTCAGTGACTTTTTGAAATTGGTTCAACGTATTCAAAACTTGTTGATATTGCTGATTCAGTAAATAAACATAACTTAATTCTTCAAGTATTTGCTGCTTGGCATAAATAGACAATTCTTGCTTTTTCTGTACATTATTTGATTTGTCGCTATCGGTTTTACTGTTGGGCATTTTATTTGTTAATGCTTGTAAGTAGAAGTTGATGGCTTGGTGATATTGCTTTTGTTCAACAAAGTGTCGAGCTAAAAATCGTTCGGCAATAGCACGTTGTGATTGATTAATATTATCTAAATTTTGTGCCAGCAATTCAGGAGTGGTCAGTAAATTATTGGTTTGCTTTTTCTGTTCAATAATAACAAAGCTTTTATATTGATCTGCCAATACTGTTTTACTGGTCAAACTAACAAGCAGTCCCCCTATTATGAGTAAATAAATAGCAAACAACTCAAGGTGATATCCTTGCCTGATTTGCTTAATATTAGATAATTTATAACGTAACATTGCTAGGGTAATCTTGCCAAAATAATTCAATTTTCTGTTTTAATTTTATTGCCTCAGCCTTTCCTTGATGAATATAAGGGGAATACAACCAACTATACACGGCTTTAATCACTTCCTCTTCAAAAATACCTTTAGGGACTGAATCGAGAATATCTACTTGAGTGACTTTCCCTTGTTCATCAATATTGATTGAAACTTCAATCCAGCCATTGAGTCGGTTTATCCATGCTATTTCTGGAATGTTAGGCTGGACAGTAGAATAGGGGACGTGTTTCTTACCCGTACTTACTTTGCTACTTCCTTGGTTAAAAGGAGCATTTGTTGCTGAAAAGGCTTTGAGAGATGCCGATTTATCAAACTCAAACGGGATTGATGCCAAATTTGTTTCCACATTAGGTGGGGCTATTGAAGGCATTTGTGTTGCTATCACTACGGGGTCTAAATTAAGTGAAGGGGTTTGGGGCATTTCTTCAACATTCTCTTGTGGTTGAACGTTTTCTGGCTCCGGGGGCTTGTCATTTGGCATTATTATGTGAGTAACGGCAAATGTTGTAAGGATTTCATCTTCAAACTCTTCAAGAATAACAAAGCTATACATAAATAAAAACACCCCATAGCTGACTAATAAAGCCATAGTGGCAAGCATGAGGTTTTTCATTATGGTGGCAAATAAATGTTTCATAACAGTTTCACGCGTGTATTGTGATGAGACAATATGGGTAATTTGTCGGAGAGTATACGAACTTTATTTGCCACTAAGCGGTTAAACTGACTGATAAAATAAACACCAGACAAAGAAACGACTAGGCCAACCATTGTAGGAATAGTTGACTTTGATATGCCTGCCGCCATAATTTTAGGATCGGTACTGTCGGCATTTCCCAACACGGTAAATACATCAATCATTCCGATAACTGTACCCAACAGGCCTAATAGTGGACACAGTGATATTAATGTTTTAATA
The DNA here is from genome assembly GCA_013216005.1 of Alteromonadaceae bacterium. GTDB lineage: Bacteria > Pseudomonadota > Gammaproteobacteria > Enterobacterales > Alteromonadaceae > JABSOI01. The sequence goes on from JABSOJ010000253.1 coordinate 3,168, forward strand.
GTTGAAACATGTTTGCTCAGTTGGGCTTTCGCTTGAGCTATGAGCATATTTCTTATTTGTAGTGCTCTCCATGAACTGTGCTCACTTCGTTGTTGCCACTGAAAGTGCACCTGTTTAATTAAGCGAGGGTAGGCAAAATAAATATAGTAATATCGCTCCAAAATAAGAAACCACAAAACGAATAAGACAGCCAAAATAACGATAACCACATTACCACCAAGCTCAATAAAGTGCTGTAATTTATAAAGCATTGATTGTAATGATAAATCGCTCAAACTATTCCCTTATTTCACTGACGTTTTCAATTTTTTCTAAAAAACGAGCCATTAAACCTGCGCTTTGCTCATCAAGTAAGTGCACAATGCGTTTATTACGGGTAGCGATAATATTGTGGGAAAAAAGCAGAGGTATCGCAACAATCAACCCTAAGGCTGTTGTAACAAGTGCTTGCGAAATACCAGAAGACATTAATTTTGCATCGCCAGAGCCGTAAAGACTCATTAACTGAAATGTTTCTATCATGCCTGTAATTGTTCCGAGTAAACCTAATAGTGGGGCAACCCCGATAAGTACTTTTAAAAAACCTAAACCACGTTCAAGTGGCATCACTTCTTTTAAGACCGCTTCATCTAATTCAAATTCTAAGCGACTATCAGAAGTATGAGTTGATCGCGCCGCTAATATTACTCGGCCAAGCGGGTTGTTACCTTTAGGTTCATCAAAGTGTGATAACTGGTGTTTGACTTGCCTTTGTACCGCAAAAAGATAAATAAACCGGTATAAAGTGAGTATTAAACCAACGGCACCTAAGGCAAGAATAATATACCCTACATTCCCAGCTGCTTGAATAAGCTCTGTCATCTTGGCTTTTTCACCATTTAGCGCTAATAATTTTCCTTGGCTTGGGTCAATAACGGTTGGTTGAATATTATGATTGTCTATTGAAAAAGTTTTCGCAATCTTGATTAAGTCGCTTTCGGGCTGTCTTTGCAATTGGCGAAATGATTTTGAAAGGGGTAACCATTGCAAATAATGACCATGACTAAATGCAGTAAAGGTACCAATACGAGTCACTTTCTGATGTTGAGTGACACCTTGTGTGTCGATAACAGGGGCGGTAAAAGTGTCGACATTCCCTGTATTAGTCATTTCATGTTGTAAAGTTAGCCAATAATTAGCAATGAGTGATAAATCAGGAATATTTTGTTTATCTTGCATTGCATCTAAGGTGGCTTGTCTTTGTGGAAACTGACCATGCGTCATTGACTCGGTTAACTGCGTATTTACCTCAAGACTGAATTGGTTTAATACCGAATAAATATCACCTAATGCAGCTATTTCGTTATCAAGCTGTTGAGTTAGTGCTTTTATTTCAGCTTGATTAGTTTTGCTTTGCTCAATTAATGGCTGGTTTTGTTTTTTAACTTCAGCAAATTTTTTTTCGCCATTAAATAATATACTTTTTTGCTTAGATTTTTCAGTGACAAAGATGGCTTCTCTTTGTGTGTTTTTAATAATGTCTTGTTGTTGTTTGAGTTTTACTTGCATTAACAATTGCTTTATCGACTCGGCTGATGAAGTTTCTGCCTGTGAAAAAGCTGAAATCAAACCGCAACATATAATAATCATTACTGTACTGTTTTTCATTGTTTCACCTCCAATACAGCTAGCTTTTTAGGCACTAGAATAGGCAGCAGCATGGTGGATGGAACAACTTTGTTTTGCGCTATTTTTATTGATTTTTTAATATGAACATTATAAGAAGAGGCCAACTTCAACCAAACTTTCGTCGTAAGATTCCAATAGCCGCTTTCTCGGCCATCAAGGGTTTGGTAATAAAGTGAAAGACGACCTATACGTAAAAATGTGACTTGTCGGTTTGAGCCATCGGTTAATTGTCCTTGGTAGGCATCAGTACTATAACCGTATAAGTTTTCTTCTTTATATAGGCTTAATAACTGGTAAAATTTGTCAGGCATTGACACTTGAGGATCTGCAATTAATTTTTTGAGTTTATTGACTGTTAGTGTTCGCTTTTCAAGGTTAAAAGGTAGGTCAAGTTCAATAAAATGACTCAATGTTTCAGTCATTTGTTCTATCAGAGGCAATATTTGTTGTTGGGTTGTTTTAACGTTATCTATTTTATTAAGCAAATTTTGCTTTTTATCTTCTTGTGCGGTAAGTGTCTTTTGAAGCTGCTCTTGATAAGCAAGCTGATATTGCGTGTTACGATTCAGTTGTTGATAAGCTTTTAATAGTTTTTGTGTTTCATTGGATATTTTATTGATATTTTGTTGTGACTTTTTTTGTTGCTGATGTGTTTTATCGACAACAGTTAACGACTGTTGCAGAAGATTTTGTTGTTCAGCCCCTTGTATCGAGAAATTAGGCAATATCAGTAATGACGTTAATACAAGCAGAGATTGAAAGTATGATGTGGATAAAGTCGCCATGCATTTCCTTATTACGAATCTCAGTTGATGGAAAACAAAATATAACAAAGGCATAGCGCAATTACTGTTATTGAAAACGAAAATAGAATACTAACACTTAAAAAATGGAACTGACAACGTATCAGGGCAAAATGTACTTTAAATATTGGCGAGAGCAATAGTGGTATGCTTTTATGGTGGTAATGAAAAAAATAAGGGGTCAAGTCACTTGTCTAATAATACTTTTGTTTACCTGTAATTTTTCTTTTTAAAACAATGGTGTTGATCAGCTCTCTCATCCCTAATTATTTAAATTAAGGAAATAAAAAAATAAGGGGTCAAGTCACTTGTCTAATAATACTTTTGTTTACCTGTAAATTTTCTTTTTAAAACAATGGTGTTGATCAGATCTCTCATCCCTAATCATTTAAAATTAAGGATGAGAGCCTGTTAAAAATCGACATGGAAAAAGTATTGCTAGACAAGCGACTTGACCCCTTAATTAGTGCCCGAACGAAAAGTCAATAGCCATTGCTACACATGCAGGGCAAACGGGTCTAAATTAAACAGTTTTGTAAATTAACAGTGAATATAATTTAAACTTTAAGATTATTC
>JABSOJ010000254.1 GCA_013216005.1 Alteromonadaceae bacterium
ACACAAATACATGGCTACATTTTATGACTTTTAAAGTCCATTTAAATCAATACCTTAAATGTGCGGAATGTAGGATATAATATTCAACAGCAATGTTATGCATTTAGAGATACTACTAAACACTTTTTTGGCAATGATAAAGATTTACCTTATACCACGCAAAAAGGCACAAATTTTACCTAGATAAGAGCTAACCAGCTAGGGGGGAAATCCCTGTTATGGCATCGACAATCTTATCGTTGGGGCGAGTACGACTTCAAAGCAAATAAAATAGACGGTTATGGCAATGACTGGCCTATTCGATATAGCGATATCGATAAATGGTATTCACATGTTGAAAAGCATGCGGGCATCAGTGGTACTTTGGATAATTTACCCAATTTACCTGATGGCGAATTTCTGCCCCCTTTCGAAATGAACTTACCTGAAAAGGTGATAAAAGCAAAATTAGCCGAGTTTTACCCTGAACGCCCGATAATAATGGGTCGTACCGCACATTTAACCAAACCGAGTCAACTTCATATATCTCAGGGTCGTGTGCAGTGTCAGGCGAGAAATGAATGTCAGGCTGGTTGCTCATTCGGTGCTTATTTTTCGACTCAAAGCTCTACCCTGCCAGCTGCTGCCAAAACAAATAATTTACATATTGCGCCAAACTGTGTGGTACATAGCCTGATTTACGATGAAATTAGTAACCGCATTAAAGGCGTACGTGTCATTGATAATGATGATTTATCTGAACGTGAATATTTTGCCAAAGTCGTGTTTGTTTGTGCCTCTACTATTGGTTCTACTCAAATATTGATGAATACTAAATCAAAAAAATTCCCGAATGGCATTGCTAACAGCTCTGGTGTATTAGGACATTACCTGATGAACCATAATTACAATGCAGGTGCCAGTGGTGATATAACAGGCTTTGAAGATGAATATTACTCTGGCAGGCGACCTACTGCGCTGATAATACCTAATTTTTATTATAAACCCGACGCCAAACGCAAATTTTTACGTGGTTATGCATTAGCTGGTAATGCCTACCGTGAAGGATGGCAGAGTTTACAGCATCAAGACGGTATAGGGGTTGAATATAAAAACAAATTAAAACGTGCGGGTAAGTGGAAGTTTGGTTTGTATGCCCAAGGCGAAATGCTGCCCCGATATGAAAATACAATGCGTTTGCATCCAACACTCAAAGATAAATGGGGCATGCCACAAATAGAATTTGATTGTCGATTTAGTGACAACGAAACCAACATGATGATTGACGCTGCTGAACAAGCAGAAAAAATGCTTAAAGCTGCGGGGTTAACCAATGTATCAAGCAGAGTAACACATAATGCTCCAGGGCTTGCTATTCATGAACTGGGGACTGCACGCATGGGTAGAGATCCAAAAACATCCATTCTAAATGGTTATAATCAAAGCCATGACATCCCTAATTTATTTGTTACCGATGGTGCAAGTTTTTGTTCATCTGCGGTACAGAATCCAAGCCTGACCATTATGACATTAACGGTACGTGCCGTTGATTACTGCGTCAAAGAAATGAAAACACGACGGATCTAAAGAGAGCCTTATGAAAAAGCCAAATAATCGAAACCAATTAAAAAAACTCGCCTTATCAATACTGGTTATTATACCTCTTTTGATAACTATGAATGTCAACGTCGCAGAGAATTTAATGAATAATAGACCAAAATTAAGTGTTCAGTTATGGTCAGTTAAAGACGTGATAAATACTGACTTTAAAAATACGCTAAAAAAATTGTCCGCTATGGGATTTGAAGGCGTGGAATTTGCTAATGAATTTGGCCCTTTTGTTAACGACGCCAAAGGATTGAAGGCATTTTTAGATTCAATAAACCTATCAGCCAGTGGAGCTCATGTATCCTTTGAGCAGCTTAACGAGCATAATTTTCAACAAACAATCGAGTTCTACCAACAATTAGGCGTTGATACTTTAATTGTCGGTTGGGACGAGCGCGCATGGCATCCTGAAGGTATTATCGAAGTTGTTAAATTACTTAATGAAATTGACAAAAAAATTACGCCCTTTAACATCAAAACGGGATTTCATAATCACAATTACGAATTTAACAAATTTCAAGACAGCACATATTGGGACTATCTGGCTACTCATACTGCCGAATCAGTAGTTTTGCAACAAGATGTCGGTTGGACGACTTATGCTGGTAAAGATCCGATTGAATACGTCAAAAAATACCCTAACAGAACACTGACAACCCACTACAAAGTTCGATTGCCAGAAGGTGTTAAAAACAAACAGCCATTCATTGGCCTAGACACTATTGACTGGTTAAATCTATTAAAAGCAAATATCAGTGTGGGTGGAACAAAATGGATTGTGGTAGAACAAGAAGAATATCCAAATGGACTAACGTCTTTAGAAGCTGTTGCTTTATCTAAAAAAGGCCCAGCAGTAAAGTTTCCACCACCGTTAGTTTTTGTTATCTTCATACTTATTGGTTATGCCTTACAAGATGTTAAATTATTTAACATAACGATTAACCCTGAAATGAAGTCAGTTACTACCGCGATCGGTATCATCACTTTTTTAGCAGGTTTCGCCATTATCGCTATTTCAATATTCGCTTTTAAGCGCGCCAAAACGCATATTGAACCGTGGCAACCAACCTCTGCAATAATCTCCACTGGCTTATTTGCTTATTCTCGTAACCCTATTTATTTGGCTTTTTGTTTAATTACTATTGGTGTTGGAATTTTTCTTAATAATGGTTGGATAACATTAAGTTTTATCCCGTCAGCTTTTATCATTTTTCATATTGCGATAAAAAAAGAAGAGCTTTATTTAGCTGAGAAGTTTGGTGAGGAATATTTACAATATAAAGGTAAAGTCAGACGTTGGTTATAAACAAGTTGGCTATAGAAAATAAAAGTAAGTAAATAACTGTGAGAGGCTCCCCTCACAGTTATTGTTGGTTTTAAGACTAGCTTACCAGAACAGACAATTAACCCGCTAATTGCACAATATTACCTTCCAGACGTACCTCATAAGTTTTCAACGAAACGTTTTCGTCTTCAACGCATAGTCCGTTAGTTAAATCAAAATGTTGTTTATAAATTGGTGAAGCAATAACAACTTTGTCACCCAAGCTGCCTATTATGCCTCGGGATAAAACATTTGCTTCACTAAAAGGACAATAATTATTTATCGCATAAAGCAATTCTTTACCTGCTTTAATCACTCGGAAAATAGCAACCTGTTGATCTTCAAACAAAGCACATCTTCCCATGTTTGGCAGTATTTCATCAAGGTTACAAATATCAACCCACTTACTCATACTTAATTCCTCTACTTAAATGATTCAACAATTAATCTACGGTGACAATTTCAATAGATTCAGTTTTAATTCTTGGACGTATTTGTTCACGTTCCTGAATAAAAACAACGTTTTCATCTTGCTTATCACTATTTACAAAATGGCTGAAACGCGCCATACGTTCGGGATCTTCCAGTGTTGTTTTCCATTCACATTGATAAGTGTTAACAATGCCGGACATTTCTGATTCAAGCTCTTCGCATAATGATAATTTGTCGTCAATGATCACAGACTTCAAATAGTCTAAACCACCTTCCATATTGTCCATCCACACAGAAGTACGTTGTAAACGATCTGCAGTACGAACATAGAACATATAAAAACGGTCGATATAACGAATTAAAGTGACATCATCAAGATCTGAGGCGAATAAATCAGCGTGACGTGGTTTCATGCCGCCATTACCACAAACATACATATTCCAGCCATTTTCAGTGGCAATAATACCAACGTCTTTGCTTTGTGCTTCAGCACACTCACGGGTACAGCCAGAAACAGCCATTTTTAATTTATGAGGAGAGCGTAAACCTTTGTAGCGATTCTCTAATAGAATAGCCATTTCCATAGAGTCTTGCACACCGTAACGACACCAGGTAGAGCCGACACACGATTTTACTGTACGTAATGATTTACCGTAGGCATGACCAGTTTCAAAACCAGCATCAACCAGTTCTCGCCAGATTAAGGGTAATTGCTCTGAACGGGCACCAAATAAATCAATCCTTTGACCACCGGTAATTTTGGTGTACAAAGCATATTTTTTAGCAACTTCGCCTAGAACAATTAACTTGTCTGGCGTTACTTCACCACCGGGAATTCTTGGCACAATAGAATAAGTACCGTCTTTTTGCATATTACCCATGAAATAATCATTGGTATCTTGAAGTGCATGCAATGGTTTTTTCAGAATATAATCGTTCCAACAAGAAGCAAGTAAAGAGCCTACTGTTGGTTTACAAATGTCGCAACCCAAACCAGAGCCGTGTTTAGCGATCAAATCTTCGAAGCTCTTAATTTTTTCGACACGAATAATGTTAAGTAAATCCTGACGTGTATAAGCAAAATGTTCACAAAGATCGGTATTAACTTCAACACCCAGTTTTTCCAGTTCGCTATTTAATACTTGTGTCACTAATGCTGAACAACCACCACAACCAGTTACCGCTTTAGTTACCGATTTAATATCACCAATATCAACCGCTCCGGCTTCTACCGCATTAATAACATCCGCTTTGGTAACATTCATACACGAACAAAGTTGTGCCGTATCAGGTAACGCATCAACACCCAGACCCGTTGACTGCCCGTCGGTCTGCGGTAAAATCAATCCTTCGGGTTCGGCAGGTAATTCCATTTTATTGAGCATATATTGCAACAATGTGCCGTATTCAGACGCATCACCAATCAATACCGCACCTAATAAATATTTATCATCGGAACTCACAACAATCTTTTTGTAAACTTCTTCGCGATCATTTACGTAAGTGTAACTACGACTATCAGGCGTATTGCCGTGAGCATCACCAATAGAGGCAACGTCTACCCCCATAAGTTTTAACTTTGTGCTCATATCTGCACCGGAAAATTCACTTGTTCCTGTGCCCGTAAGATGATCACAAGCGGCTTGCGCCATAGCATTACCCGGTGCAATTAAGCCATATATTTTGTTATCCCATAAGGCAACTTCACCAATGGCATAAATATCAGCATCAGAGGTTTGACAATTATTATTAATAACGACCCCACCGCGCTCTCCCAAATCCAGACCAGAAGTGCGGGCAAGTTCATCACGGGGACGAATACCAGCCGAAAACACGATAATATCGGTTTCCAGTACTTCACCATCAGCAAAGTTCATTTTATGAACGGCTGTATCGCCATCACTAATGTTTTGGGTGTTTTTTTGAGTATGGACAGATACACCCAGATCAGTGATCTTTTTACGCAGCATATTACCGCCGCCATCATCAATTTGAACCACCATTAAACGTGGAGCAAATTCAACTACATGGGTTTCAAGATCAAGATCTTTCAGTGCTTTAGCCGCTTCTAAACCGAGTAAACCACCACCGATAACTGTACCTACTTTGCCCGTTTTGGCAGCTGCGGTGATCGCTTCAAGATCTTCAATGGTACGATAAACAAATACATTATCCCGTTCATGTCCCGGTACTGGCGGTACAAACGGAAAAGACCCTGTCGCTAAAATTATTTTATCGTAATTAATTTCTTGTCCGCTTTGCGAGGTGACTACTTTTCGCGAACGATCAATGTCGGTGATCTTGTCACTGGTATACAAAGTAATGTCATTACCCTGATAAAATCCTTCTTCAACCATGTTAATGTCAGCCGCATCTCGTGTTTTAAACCAGTGAGTTAAATGAACACGATCATAAGCAGGACGGGGCTCTTCACCAAAAACAATAATGTTGTAATTACCCGAATTACCACTTTCTACTAACGATTCTAAAAATTTATGTCCAACTGGACCATTGCCGATAACGACTAAATTACTTCTTGTGCTCATACGTTTTCCTGATATTTTCACTATCTGGGTTGATGTAAGGCAAAGTGCAAACGCTGTACCAACCGTAGACAAAGCAAATAACAACCTGATAATTATAGGTTTCTTTTATTTGAGGAAGACTATTCTTTTTAGGCTCTGCTTTAGAATAGTGCGTTAGTTTTGTGAGAGATGCACAAGTAAAGTGCATTAATTTTGTTTGGGTGTTATATATTCATCAATAGCGCATCTTACTATGAGTGTTCACAAATGGCTCTGTTGTAGCTAATTGTTGTCTATACTTATAAATGAACGTAACTTATTGAGGTGCAAGACAATGAGAAC
>JABSOJ010000255.1 GCA_013216005.1 Alteromonadaceae bacterium
ATGAATCTACTCATCCTTCTACTTTACAGCTTTACCCAAAACGCAGCAAGCTGCGGGGAATTAAACCCCAAGAGATTGAACTGCACCTCTTTATGATGTGCTTGTAATTCACTAAATGAAATAGTGACAACATCGCCATCTGCCGTTGTGATAGATAAATCACTATTGCTGGAAGAGGCCACAGAACTATTACTAGAGTAAGCCATTGTCTGATTAATTGGGGATGCTAGGGTTGAAACAGACGGCTCACTTTCTGATCCATTTTCAGAAGGAGCTAGTTGCTCTGATAATTTATCTATGCCAATAGCAATCAAGACACGACTCTTTTCAACTCCCTCCGCTAAATCGTCATCAAGTAACTGTAAATCCCCCAAAGCGGTAATAGCCTCATCAATCCCATCATTTGCACCAGAACGTGCCTGTTCAAGCATTTCCTCCAGTTCATCATTACTTGCTCCTCTCTGCTTTGCAGCTTGAACACTCGAACTTATAAAAGACATTACATTTTCAGCAACTTTTTCATAATCGAAAAAACCTTGTTCTTCTACTCTACTCTCTCAGTCCTTGTGTCCATTTGATCAGCATTGAATAGATTAAATCCATTAAAGAAGCTTGAAACCGAAGAAAACCTGATAGAAATAGATTCCAAAGCTAATTTCATACCAACAGCAGTTCTATTTTCTGTTGAAAAGTTGCTTAACGAAAATTTATCATCTTGCAAAATAGATAAATTATTTTGTGAGGGTGAACTGACATCATTTGGGTCACTCATCCTCTGATGACCACTATTAAACAATGTGCTTAACCCCATTTGATTATCAATTTGTTTCATCCTACATTCCGCACATTTAAGGTATTGATTTAAATGGACTTTAAAAGTCATAAAATGTAGCCATGTATTTGTGTGTTTTATAATTAATTGATAAATATAAGTTTATTTAAAATTGCCATTATTGGTCAATTTTCGAACTTTATATAAAAACCCGCTTAACTACATGTTATTAAGGTTATTTTTAATTATTTATTTTTTATAAAATTGTACGGAATGTAGGTTTCATGGTGATATCTCAATAATTAAATTAAAACTATTGGCTCTAAAACTACATCGACACATCTGGTTAAAACTTAAGCAACTAATTAAAATATTCACACAATACTAGACAAATTATTATCGAACGCTAAAATCGGCGCTCATTTATTAAACCCATTTAATTTGGGTATACAAATAACTAACAAGGCATATTGATGTTTAGTCATATTCATCCCCAAAATTACGATCAACAATTACTTGAAAAAAAAGAAAATATCAGTAAATTGTTTGAACAATTTAATCTGCCTGTTTGTGATATTTTCACTTCCGAGCCATTAAACTACCGTCAACGAGCTGAATTTCGTGTTTGGCATCAGGAAGATGATATTTACTACATCATGTTTAACAGTGAAACCAAACAAAAGTTTCGAGTAACTGACTTCCCTGTTGCAAGTGATCTTATTAATAAAGCTATGGTTGGGCTTATCAGTGAAATACGGAATAACGAGTTATTACGTAGAAAATTGTTTCAAGTCGATTTTTTATCAACACTCAGTGGGGAGTTATTAATTAGTTTGCTTTATCACAAACAACTGGATGAAAATTGGCAAGATGAAGCCACTCAACTGAAAAAGACCTTATCAAACATTGCGCCAGTAGATATTATTGGCCGAGCAAAGAAACAAAAACTCATTTTAGATAAAGATTATGTCACTGAATCATACACCGTTGGCGAAAAAACGTTTATTTACCAACAAGTAGAAAATAGTTTTACTCAACCAAATGGTAAGGTAAATGAAAAAATGTTGCTCTGGGCTCAACAGGCAACCACCAATTCAGGCGGCGATTTAATTGAACTGTACTGTGGTAACGGTAATTTCAGTATTGCGCTTGCTCAAAATTTCGATAGGGTATTAGGCACTGAAATATCAAAAACTTCAGTAAAATCAGCCCAAGTAAATATTTGTGCAAATAATATTGATAATATTGATATTGTTCGTATGTCGAGTGAAGAATTCAGCCAGGCAATGAACGGTGAACGAAAATTCAGGCGATTAGCCGATTTTGATTTAACACAGTACAATTATGATACTGTACTAGTTGATCCTCCTCGTTCAGGACTTGATCCCGACAGTACTGAATTAGTGAGTCGTTTTAACAAAATACTCTATATTTCATGCAATCCTGAAACATTAAAAAATAATTTAGAGCAACTATCCAAAACTCATAAAATTGATAAATTCGCTTTATTTGATCAATTTCCTTATACCCACCATGTTGAAGTGGGTATAGTTTTATCTCGACGTTAAAAATTTTGCCGATAGAACCAGTTCCACAAATTAATGATCATCATCAGAGTTTTGCTGCTTAACCCGAGCACTTAACTCTGAAGCCCCACGGGCAATAAAACGTAATTGCTGAATTGTCGCTTCTACTAATTGTTGACGTTCTTTCTTTTCGATGTCTAACGCATCAGCCCCAGCATTGAAAACAATTGTCACTGCCGCATTTGCTTGCAAGTAAGCCACCTCAGCAGTTAATTTATTAGCATGTTGTAAATAATCACACAATTCTAAAGTGAAATATCTAATTTCACGACTAACAGCTGCACGAAATTCAGCTGATGTACCAGATCTTTCCCGTAACAATAAACGGAAAATATTACCGTTACTTTCAATAAATTCCATAAAAGTAACCACTGAGATTTGTATAACTGAACCACCTTTTTCAATTCTTTGCCTTGACTGTCGCATTAATTGACGTAATGTCAAACCAGCTTCATCAACTAAAGTTAAACCCAATTCATCCATATCAGAAAAATGCCGATAAAAAGATGTCGGTGCCAAACCGGCTTCTTTAGCTACTTCTCGTAAACTTAGGCTTGAAAAACTCCTTTCAGCACTTAATTGCCCTAACGCTGCATCAATCAACTGACGTCGAGTTTTCTCTTTTTGTATCGCGCGAACCCCTGTCATAACAAAAACAGCCTCAATAATTAACGATAAATGTTTAATAATTATGATACTAAAATAACTCAACTTTACCAGTTGAACAATTATCTTTATCACTAATCTTTTAATTTAGCTAACACTCAGAAGTTAAAAATAGCACAATTTACTTGACTAGAGCAGGTTCAAAGCTAAAATAGCGTACACTTGTACACTGAAATTTAGTCAAATATATTAATAAAATGATTAAAAATATGGAACTTTTATGACCAAACCTCGAATTATTTGGCTTAATGTCATCATTTTTATGGTGACATTTTTAGTTGCCGCTATCGCTGTCCCTTATCGCGCTTATACTCACGGATTTGATAGCACTGAAATTATTGCCGCAGTTATCTGCTTTATTTATTGTGGCATGTCAATTACTGCCGGTTATCACAGATTATGGTCGCATAAAACTTATCAAGCCCATTCCAGTCTCCGCTTTTTATATGCTTTAGGGGGGGCTTTTGCTCTTCAAAATAGTATTTTACATTGGTCATCAGATCATAGGGTTCATCACAAACATGTAGATAAAAATGAAATCGACCCCTATTCTGCCAAAATGGGTTTTTGGCATTCACATATAGGTTGGATGTTGAGAGATTATCAACCTCAACATTATTACGATTATAAAAATGTAAGAGACATACAAAAAGATCCTATTGTAATGTGGCAACACAAATACTACTTAGTCCTAGCTATAATCATGAATTTCGGTGTACCTATCGCTTTTGGTTTATGGCACGGTAGTGTAATAAATAGTTTATTATTACTTGGTTTTTTACGCTTAGTTTTAAGCCATCACACTACTTTCTTTATAAATTCACTCGCTCACATTTGGGGAAAACAAACCTATACAGAAAAAAATACCGCCCGTGACAACGGTATTTTAGCCTTTCTCACTTTTGGCGAGGGATATCATAACTTTCATCATCTATTTGAAAATGACTATAGAAATGGAATTCGTTGGTGGCAATTTGATCCAACAAAATGGCTAATAAAAAGTTGTGAGTACTTAAACTTAACTTCCAAGCTACGTGTTAGCCCTGAAGATAAAATTGAGAAAGCAAAATTAATGATGACATTACGAAAAAGTCAGCAAAAATTAAAATTTCATCCTGACGCAGAACTCATGCTTGAAAAACTACAACATGAATATGATAATTTAATTGTAAAAGTAAATGAGTTCTACGCAGCGAAAAAGAATTTAATTGCAACCAAACGAGATGCACTTATTGCCGATGTAGAAGCTTCAGAATTAATGTCACATTACCAAGAATTAAAACAATGCTTAATTGTACAGCGTCGTAGTTGGCATTTACTCACTGAAAAACTCATATAATTAAGATTAAACCGTTACCTTATTCTCAAATCCTGCTAAAATTTTTCTAATATATTTTAGTATGATTTGAGACTACTTCCTTGAACAAACCATTAGCTACAAAAAAGCCAAAGAAAAAAGCTGATACTGAACAATCCGATTTCGATGTCATTATCATAGGCACAGGCCCCGGCGGCGAAGGTGCAGCGATGAACCTTGCCAAACAAAATAAAAAAGTTGCTATTATAGAACGTTACCACCAAGTTGGCGGCGGATGTACGCACTGGGGTACCATTCCATCAAAAGCTTTACGTCAGTCTGTCAGCCGCTTAATCGAGTATAACTCCAATCCATTATTTAATAGCGGTGAAGGAGTTAAACAGCTTACTTTTCAAGATATACTCAAGCATGCTTCAGCGGTTATTAGTAAACAAGTTCAACTGCGCACTGGTTTTTACAACCGTAATCGCGTTAAACACATTGTTGGTGAAGCTTCATTCATTGATAAAGATACAATTCAAGTATTGAGCAGTAACAATTCAGTTAAAATACTCACTGCGAAAAAAATTGTTATAGCAACAGGTTCTCGTCCATATCGTCCTGATGATATAGATTTCAGTCATTCCAGAGTATATGACTCTGACAGTATATTATCGCTTGAACATGCCCCTAGACACATTATTATCTACGGTGCTGGTGTTATTGGTAGTGAATATGCGTCAATTTTTAGAGGTCTCGGCGTTAAAGTTGATTTAATAAATACTCGTGATCGCCTACTTTCTTTTCTCGATGATGAAATGTCCGATTCTTTAAGTTACCACTTTTGGAACAATGGGGTAATGATCAAACATGGCGAGCAAATTGAACGTGTAGAGACCAATGACGATTCCGTCATTGTTCATTTAGAGTCTGGCAAAAAAATGCGTGCCGATTGTTTACTATTTGCTAATGGTCGAACAGGTAATACTGCAGTTCTTAACCTTCCGGCTACCGGACTGCAAGCTGATGGTAGAGGACAATTAAAAGTTAACGAATGCTACCAAACTGAAGTAGACAATATTTATGCGGTTGGTGATGTTACAGGCTATCCTAGTTTAGCCAGCGCAGCGTTTGATCAAGGACGCATTGCCGCACTTGCCATGTCAGACGACGCAAGCAAAGCTAAACTAATTACCGATATCCCAACAGGTATTTACACTATTCCTGAAATTAGTTCTGTGGGCAAAACAGAACAAGAATTAACCGCAGCAAAAATTCCATATGAAATAGGAAGAGCACAATTCAAGCATTTGGCTCGGGCTCAAATTACCAATAACCTTGTTGGTTCATTGAAAATTTTATTTCATCGTGAAACCAAAGAAATTCTGGGTATTCATTGTTTTGGGGAAAATGCCGCTGAAATCATTCATATCGGTCAAGCCATTATGCAACAAAAGAATGGTGGCAATAATATTGAATACTTCGTTGAAACAACATTTAACTACCCAACCATGGCTGAAGCTTTCAGAGTTGCGGCTTTAAATGGTTTAAATCGCTTGTTTTAACAGTTTCAACGTTCATTCACGTCCACGTGATGACAACATAAGTATGTCTCAATATTTAAAACTCAAGTTTCGGAGTTCAAAAAAACCAAATAAAAGCACTTAAGCGTATGATTTAAAGGAGGTTGACGCCTCATTGTGATAAAATACTAGTTAACTAGACAAAGAATAAAATCACAAGAGACATCACATGTATTCTGACACAAAGAATTTGAGTTTACCATCGCTAACGGCTGATTTACAGGGCAAACGGGTCTAAATTAAACAGTTTTGTAAATTAACAGTGAATATAATTTAAACTTTAAGATTATTCTCAAT
>JABSOJ010000256.1 GCA_013216005.1 Alteromonadaceae bacterium
GGTTTGAACTCATGTAAATTAACAGAAAACATTGTTGAACTGTAACCCTAATTTAGCCTATATGGTCAGTGCCGGTTGCTATTGTCGGCAAGTCGGGTAGCGGGAAATCAACTCTACTGGCTTTGATTTGTAAGCTGCTAACACCAAAAAGCGGTATGATAACTTGGCGCAACAACAGTATTTTTGAAATGAATGATTATTTGTCCAATGTATCAGTTTTACCTCAGGCACCAACGGTACTGCCATTAACGCTACGAGAAAACCTGATGCTAGGTAATGACAAGCCGGTAGCTGATCAGGCGATTTTTGAGATGGTTAAAGATTTAAAACTAGACAGTAAATTGGACGATCTTGATCACCTGCTCGATTGTATTATTGATGACAATGAGTTTTCTAAAGGAGAATTACAGCGAATCTCTTTGGGTCGGGTATTGCTAAAAGACGCCGATTTATTTATTTTTGACGAGGCAACATCGTCGCTAGATACCGAGACAGAGCCGAATGGCACTAGGTTAAGGAAAAACACACTATAAATCAGCTCCTTGCGATGCGCTTGAAATGCTTTCATTTTGATTTATAAATCAGATATTTACTCATTTTAAAGGGCTACACTATATAGTACAGCAATTCATTTAACCGAACGTTAAGTAATGCGCATCACTAATCCATTGATTTATTTGCAAATAACCCTTAACCTAGTGCCATTCGAGACAGAGTCGATTGTCAGTGCGGTAATGACCAAATATTTAGCCGAGAAAACCATCATTACAGTCGCACATCGACTTAACACAATAGTCAGTGCAGACAACATATTTGTCATTCATAACGGTAAGGTTGTTGAAAGCGGACATCACGAGCTGTTACTGGCAAATCAAGGGGTATATTACTCGTTACATCAACAGTGCAGGATTTAGAATGGATACACCTCTTACATCGAAGCAGCAGCGTCTTGGCTATTTAAAGCGCCATGCCAAAAGCATTGTGCTGGTTTTGGTTTTTTCTGTCGTTGCCTTTAATGTCTATAAATATGGTTTTTCTACTGCTGTTGTTGATGCAGACACTATCAGCTTTGTTAAGGTTGAACGTAAAAAGATACGCGAACAAATTAATGCACCAGCTATTGTAGTGTCAAAGCATACCGAAGTGCTCACATCAAAAATCAGAGGGCGGATCACTGCCACTTTAATTTTACAGGGCGAACAGGCCAATAAAGAGCAACTGTTGTTTACGCTCGAAAATCGTGACCTGACACGCCAGTACATGAATAGTGTCAACGAGCAGCAAAAAGCCGACGTCGAATTACAACAAACCATTTTTGACTATGAAATGAAGTTGTCGAGTGTCGAGCAACAGAGAATCGAATACAAGTCTGAGTTATCGGTGCTATTGACCATTATCAAATCGCAAAAATTCCTCAATGAACGCGGCATTGTCAGTGATATCGAACTGATCAAATCGATAGCAAAAAAAGAATTGCTCACTGAAATGCTCGCGATGTCAAAAACCCGAAAACAAACCATCAATCGTTTATACAGCGCATTAATCGACAGCAAGCGTAGTAATGTTGAGTTTTTGAGCAAGCAACGAGATTTTGTTAATAACAATTTAACAGAACTAAACGTCAAAGCCCCAATCGAGGGTATGATCTCGATTGATGAATCAATTAAGGTTGGCTCATTTGTTGAAGAGGGTACCCGATTGGGCCTAATCAAAGACCTTAATCAGTTGCAGTTAGAAATTCACATTCCCAGCGCCTACGTAAGCCAGGTTAAGCAGGGTGCGCCTTTGGCATTCAACCATGGTGGCGCAACGATTAATACAACCATAGCGCATTTGTCAAAAGGGGCTCAGAATGGATTTATCTATGCTTTTGCCAATGTAGACAAAGGCCAACTAGAGATCTCAACCGATGTTAACGTTAGCATTTATGTCTCTGACATTAATGAACAATTTGTCATCAAAGACTCGGTTAAAATCAACAAACGCAATGGTTATGTTGCCATGTACCAACTACAAGACCAAGATAAGCTGATCCACAGACAATTAAAATACAAGAAAAGTGGTGATTACTTGATCATCGAAGATGTGTTGCCCGGCACCCTTTTGGTCTACGGCACTGGATCAGAAACAGCTGAGTTAACACTCAATGGAGAACCACAATGAATTTAATTAAACTCGAAAACTTGTCGAAAACCTTCACCTCTCATGCAGTGCAAACTAAAGCCGTCAATAATGTGAACTTGAGCATTGACAGTCAAGACTTCATTACAATTTTGGGCACGTCTGGCAGTGGTAAGTCGACTTTGCTCAAAGTACTGGGTTTACTTGACCGCAAAGTTGAGGGCAAAATAATACTCAATAATGTCGATGTGTTGTCGCAGAGTAAAAGCGAGATTGAACGTTTAAGAAAACAATATTTTGGTTACATTTTTCAAACAGAACATTTAATTTACCATTTAAATGTGCTCGATAACGTGTTGCTACCGTTTAAATATCGCAGGGACATCACCAAGGCACAGGCAAAAGAAAAGGCCGTAGAGGCGATTGAAAAGGTTGGCCTAGGCCATCGTATGAAACATCGAATTCAAGAGCTGTCGGGCGGACAATGTCAGCGTGTTTCTATCGCTAGAGCGCTAAGTTATGACGCATCTATTTTGTTTGCCGATGAACCCACAGGCAAACTCGATGATGCCAATACTTTTGAAATATGCGAATTACTGGCCGATATCAATAAAGCCGGCACCACCATAGTTATGGTGACCCATGATGAACGCTTATGTACCTATTCAAACAAGGTTTATAACATGAGTGACGGCGTTTTATCTGGCCCTGATAATAGCGGGAAGCCAGTATGATCCCAAGAATCAACCTATCGCAGCTGTTTATCATCACTGTATCTATTATTTGCCTGGCGTTATCGTTGAAGTTTGCCGCACAGATGCTAACCAAAAACACCTACGACTCAAGATACGCCTACACCATCACACGCGTAGCCAATAACCAGCTGGCTTTTTATTCAGGCAAGGAATTAGATGGGTTTAAAGCTTTTTTGAACAAAGAACTCAATATTGACAGTCAGTATATCCATGATGTCACGATAAGCCGCAAGACGGTAAGCAACCTAGATGATGCCCAGTTTATGGTTGGGATGGCTGAACAGGTTTATCTCAATACAATTGAAGGCACTTTAATTGATGCCCTACCTGAATTAATTGGAGGTGAAAATACCGTGGTCGTCAACGAATCGTTTTGGCAGTCACATTTTTCCGAGCAATTACTACAAAATGCACCAGCGCTGAAAATTGAGGGCCAAGCCTTTGTCATTGCGGGAATTTTACGCAGTAACAATAAAGCCAAAAGTGCAAACGCTATTGAATTATGGATTAATCCCTCTGCACGTAATCTAATCTTTAACGCCAGTAAACCCAAACCGCTGCAAGATATATTCAGTTATGCAACGCCCAATCGGCGAGTTTATTTTACCACCAGCCAAATATTGGATGAGAGACTGCAACAATCGGTCGTCGACTTTTTAAATAAGTTGCCCTCGTCAGCCGGCATTTACCCGGTAGGAGAAGACGATGCCATTAAGTTAGATTTTGGCATAACCGAATTTAGCAGTGACTTGCTCGAAGGCATAATTTTTGACGTGCCTGGTTATGAAAAGCAGCAACTGGCCACTCTATTTATCATACTGATTGTTAGTTGTTTGTTGGTGTTGACCTTAATTGCCTTTGTTTTTTGGGAGATTAATCGTCATCTTAAATATCAACGTGAAAGCCTGATCCGCTCCATTCATGGCGCTTCGTTTTTTGACCATATTAAAGAAGATTTACAGCTGATAGCACAGTTATTTATGGTGCCGATAGTCTTGTCTTTGATTGGATTTTGGTTAATCAACAACAATTTATCTGCCATCAAACCGTTCGATCAACTGGCAAATGACTCAAGTGCCATTGCCGCTATGGGTTTTTACGCGCTGGCGCTGGTGGTTCATTTACTTTTGATTGTGTTGATCAATCTAATTATTCGCGCAACAATGTATTCAGACGAGTTTGATGATATCCGATCAGGCAACTTGTACTTCTCTAAAGTGGTCGTTGTTGGGGTATTGACTCTAATTCAGCTTTCTGTTTTTATCATTTTGCACATTATCGATATCGGCTCAGATTTGCTTGATAAAAAGTCTATTTATGGTGCTGACAATTTGATAGAAGTGTCAATATCCCCCAAGAATAAGCTAAGCAATCAATACATTTATGAACTCAATGGTGTGGCGGTTTTAAATGCCATTGGTGGGGTTAACAATGTTGGGGTTTCTCGGCTTACGTTGGGTGAGTCGGGTTGGAACCGGGGTGTTGTAAAATACCAGAGCACCAAACGAAGCAACATTATTATCAACGAAGTCAATCAAGGTTTCTTTGCTGTGATGAACAAAGGGACTAATCCGATTGAGTTTTCGCCCAACAGTGTGGTTGTTTCCCAGGCCTATTGTCAATTGGTAAATGTGCATTGTGATAATTTGATTGGCCAAACCATCGAAATAGACAAAGCGGCGTATCTTGTTGCAGGCTCGGTACCCGACCTTGCTTATGGTAACTTTATGGCGGATGCACAACCCAGCATTTATATCTCACATGCAAAAACTGGATACACCAAAGCCCGATTTACTTTTTATGTTCAGACTGACGGCAGTGTGAACATTGAAGAATTACATAAGGCCGCAAGTAACCACTACCCCAACGCCCGAGTGGCCGTTAACACCCTTGAACAGTCGTTTAACACGGCAACGGCGACACTGAGTAATGTGGTGATGGTGATCTCACTTTTGTCGTTCATTTGTATTTTTATCGGCTTGGTTGTATTTTACTTTTTTATCCACGATTCGTTTAAACTAACCGCCCACGAATTTTATGTCCGTATTGTTCATGGCGCTAGTTTCAAGCACATATTGTTGTCGACCCAATTGGCAGTGAGCGGTTATTTTGTACTGTCACTGCTGATGTCTTATTGGTTGTTTTTGCAAGTTAAACAAACCCTGCAGGCCATTTTAGAAACCCCAATACACATTGAAGTTGCTCAGTTGGTGACACATTCAGTCATACTGTATAGCGTTTTAACCATGATTTGTGTATTCTTGACCAAACTTTTTTCGTCGTTAGAGCACACCTTGGAGACTAGTGAATGAGACTTATATTTGTACTACTTTTAAGCACCTTGGTCGGTGCTTGCGCAACAGTCAACCCCAACCAATCGGAGTATTGCTTCGACGACGAGGAGACCGCACGTGCCATTGGGCAAACAGTGTATACACCACTGATAAAATCATTAAACATAACGACAGAATACACTGGCGGTATCGGCGTGTTCTATGGAAAAGTCAAAAATAGCTTGTGCGGCAAAGGTCGTGGTTCTGTGATGTTTATTTATGAACCGAGCGAAAGAACCCCACTGAATGAAGCGCAAATGCAGCAGTTAAAGGCCGTGGGCCTTGAAAGGTTCAATGAACTGATGAAAGAAAGACTAACGAATAACCCTGTCCAAAATAATTAGACGTATTTTAACATTTATCATGCCACCCATGATAAATTGCAACAAGAATAACACTGAAAACAGAGCTATTCCTATAGAAATATAATTCCTGAAGGACACCTTAGCTTTCGTAAGTACTAATAAATGATCAGTTCACTACCATATATTCGGCGTCTTTTTAGGTTATTAACCCGCGCCATGATGTAAAGCCGGATTGAAAGAGGTACCGTGCCTGTTTCATGCGAAAGAATTTATGAAATCATTCATTTCCTTCAATGCGATATTGGTGAAATATTTCGGCTCTACGAGTATGTGCGTGGATAGGTTAAAAAACAGCCTTGTTACGCGCGAACTTTTCAAGGCCCATTGTATCAATAATTAAGCGCTGAAATAATCTTGTTACATTGGATAGGCCATAGCATCTTCTTTTTAATACTTTAACTCTATTATTAAATCCTTCAACAAAACCACTATTGTAGCGACCAATGAAATAATTACTAACCTGCACTTTGTATTTGGTCAATGTTTTTATAAAGCGATTAAAACAAGTCAGCTCCGAACTGGATACTTCAGTCATCCATTGCGTCATTTTTTCTTTCGCTAATTTAGCCGTAATATGACTATCAAAAATTCCACTTAACACGCG
>JABSOJ010000257.1 GCA_013216005.1 Alteromonadaceae bacterium
TCGAACACCTGTTGCCTTGGAATGTTACTTTACCTCAGCGTTGATCTTGTTAATAGGTGTGGTTTATAAGACGCTTACAAAACAACATTATTAGCGGGTGCAATTTCTGCAATTTTAATTTGCTGCTCTTGTTTCGCTTTATCATCCATCCAGGACAAAGTGTCGTAATAACGGCGAATATTCTCAACATAGTTAACGGGCTCATCACCACGAGCGTAACCATGTTTTGTTTTTTTGTAATATTTTTTCTGTTTCAAAAAAGGAAGATATTGCTTCACATCTACCCAACGATCCGCATCACCTCCATGTCTTTGCGTAATAATTCTCGCATCATTCAAATGACCAAAACCCACATTATAAGCTGCTAAAGCAAACCATATACGATCAGGGGTTAGAATTCTGTCGGGCATAAGTTCAATCATTTTTTTGAAATATTTAGCGCCGCCCCGAATGCTTTCTTCTGCGTCTAAACGACTATCAATACCCATTTGTTTTGCTGTTACCCGTGTTAACATCATCATTCCCCTCACCCCTGTGTGGGAGCGGGCATGAGGTTTCCAATGAGATTCCTGATAACTAATTGCGGCTAATAAACGCCAATCCAATTCTTGACAATGTTTTTCAAACATTTGTTGATACTTAGGCAATTTTTGTTCTATCGCCTGAATAAACATTCTGGTGTCAACGTAATTGAATTTTTCTATATGACCATAATATTTATCATTTAGTGCCAATAAAGTACCGTCGTGATGAACTTGGCCAAAAAATTCAATCAAACTTGCTAAAATAGAATCATCACTATCTTTAGTTAACATCCATGCTAAAGGTTGTGATTTATTAATGGTAAACCCAATACTAATATCAGGATAATAACGTCGATGTATCGCTAAGGTATTGCTATCGACTACAGTATAGTCAATTTCTTCGTCGATTATTTTAATTAGCAACTCTTCTGCATCAAATTCAGATGTTTCCTGCCAAACCAGTGAGGAATGAGTTTGTTTTAAATGAGTTAAGCTTTCTGCATGACTTGAGTGTGCTGCCACCATTAAATTACCTGATAAATCAGCTAATTCTCTCGGACGTTTATTTCCTTGTTTAAACACTAATTTTTGACTGATTTCATTATAACTGGGAGCAAAACGGTATTTGGCTAATCTCTTCGGCGTTAACGCTAAACCAGCAGCAAGAAAATCAACATCACCGGAATCTAATTTATTGAAAAGATCATCAAGGTTATAACTAGGCACAACTTTTAATGCTAACCCGATAGACTGCGCATATTTGTTAGCAAGTTCATATTCAAACCCTGCCTGACCGTCTGCGCCTTCATAATAACTAGTCGTGCCGAACAACGTGCCTACCGTTAAAAAACCTCTGTCTAAAGCCCGTTGCAAGCTGGTTTTTTCAGGCGCAGGTTTACAACCAGAAAAGACTCCGCCTAAAACAATAATTAAGCACAGAACTAATTTTGAACTGCTGATTATTCTACTTTTATTCTTATTCATTACTATTGTTATGATCTCTTATATAGGGTCTTTGTGTCGATTATTTATTCTTTATCCAACAGCTTTTTAATCCATGTACTCAACTTGTGACTTCTTATTCCAACTTAAGCAATAAAAATTAGCCCACTTTATTCTCATTAAATTATCAATAAATTAACTTATCAAACACACTAACATCAATTATAATACGCGCGATTTTTTCTAGTTAAACCTACTTTAATTAACCAGTGGTGATACCATTTATGACGATGTTGATGAAAACCCTTCGCGGCGCTCCGGCACTTTCAGATTTTAGAGTTCAAAAAATATTAGCCCAATGTGCTGATTTAAAGCTTCCTGTGACTGATATTTATGCTGAGTTTGCGCATTTCGCTCATATCTCTGCAGAGCTAACCGAAGAAGAATTACACGTTTTACAACAACTTCTTAAGTATGGACCAACAATTGAAGAACATGAACCTGTTGGCCAATTTTTATTAGTTACCCCTCGTCCGGGTACCATTTCTCCTTGGTCTTCAAAATCAACTGATATCGCCAAAAACTGTGGTTTAACCAAAATACTTCGTTTAGAGCGTGGTTTAGCATATTACATTACTTGTGATAATTTATCAGAAGAACAACAAAAACAACTTAATAATTTACTTCATGATCGAATGATGGAGTCAGTTTTCACTGAGTTATCAGAAGCATCTCTGCTATTTGCATCATCAGAGCCAACAGAATTAACCACCATTGATATTGAAACAGGTGGCAAAGGCGCCTTAGTAACTGCCAATATTAAAATGGGTTTAGCCCTTGCGGAAGATGAAATTAACTACTTATTTGAAAATTTCACCAAAATTGGCCGTAACCCCAGCGATATTGAACTATACATGTTCGCTCAAGCTAACTCTGAACATTGTCGTCATAAAATATTTAATGCTGACTGGACTATTGATGGTCAAGTTCAGCCAAAATCATTATTTAAAATGATTAAAAACACCCATGAATTAAACAGTGATTTTGTCTTGAGTGCTTATAAAGATAACGCTGCGGTAATGGTTGGCAACAAAGGCGGTCGTTTTTTCCCAAATCCAGAAACAAATGTTTATGGTTATCATCACGAAGATATTCAAATTCTGATGAAGGTTGAAACTCACAACCACCCTACCGCTATTTCTCCATACCCTGGTGCTGCAACGGGTAGTGGTGGTGAAATACGTGATGAAGGTGCTACTGGTATTGGTTCTAAACCAAAAGCTGGTTTAGTAGGTTTCAGCGTATCAAATTTACGTATTCCAAATTTTGAACAACCCTGGGAAACTGATTTTGGCAAACCGGATCGTATTGTTTCTGCTCTTGATATTATGCTTGAAGGCCCGTTAGGTGGCGCTGCATTTAATAACGAATTTGGTCGTCCGAACATTTTAGGTTATTTCCGTACTTACGAACAGCAAGTCAATTCATTTAACGGCACAGAAATCCGTGGATACCACAAGCCAATTATGCTCGCTGGTGGTTTAGGTAATATTCGTGACAACCATGTACAAAAACGTGAAATCGTTGTTGGCGCAAACCTTATCGCTTTAGGTGGTCCGGCAATGAACATTGGCTTAGGTGGCAGTGCTGCTTCGTCAATGGCTTCCGGGCAATCAGCCGAAAACCTTGATTTTGCATCAGTACAGCGTGAAAACCCGGAAATGGAACGTCGTTGTCAGGAAGTTATCGATAAATGTTGGCAACTGGGTGAAAGCAACCCTATTGCTTTTATTCATGATGTTGGCGCAGGCGGATTATCAAACGCCTTCCCTGAGCTTGTTTCAGATGGCGGCCGTGGTGCCAACTTTGAACTACGTAATGTGCCTAATGATGAACGCAGCATGTCTCCTCTGGAAATTTGGTGTAATGAATCGCAAGAGCGTTACGTTATGGCTGTTTCAGATGAAAATCTAGCTAAATTTGAAGAAATTTGTCATCGTGAACGTGCACCGTTTGCTGTAGTTGGCCGGGCAACAGAAGAACAACATTTAACTGTTACAGATTCACACTTTGCTGATTCTGAAACCGGAAAAACCCCTATCGATTTATCACTTGACGTACTGCTGGGTAAAACCCCTAAAATGCATAAAAACGTTGAGTCTAAATCAGTAGCTGGTGATGCTTTACAACTTACCGATGTAAACCTTGAAGATGCCGCACACCGTATTTTAAGCCTACCGACTGTTGCAGAAAAAACCTTCCTGATAACAATTGGTGATCGCACAGTTACCGGCATGGTAAACCGTGACCAAATGGTTGGCCCGTGGCAAGTGCCTGTAGCCGATTGTGGTGTTACCGCTTCAGCGCTTGATAGCTATCACGGTGAAGCAATGTCGCTAGGAGAACGTACTCCAGTTGCTTTATTGAACTTTGGCGCCTCAGCCCGTTTAGCAGTAGCCGAGTCCTTAACCAACATTGCCGGTACGGATATTGGTGATTTAAACCGTATCAAGCTTTCAGCTAACTGGATGTCTGCCGCAGGTCACCCGGGAGAAGACGCTGGTTTATACGAAGCAGTAAAAGCAATTGGTGAAGAACTTTGTCCGGCACTGGGTTTAACCATACCTGTTGGTAAAGATTCAATGTCGATGAAAACCAAATGGCAACAAGATGGAGAAGAGCGTTCTGTTACTTCACCGTTATCATTAGTTATTACCGCATTCGGCGCAGTTAAAGATATTCGTAAAACCGTTACACCACAATTACGTACTGATTTAGACCTTCCTAATGAAGAAACACGCATCGTAGCCATTGACTTATCTAAAGGCAAAAACCGTTTAGGTGGCTCTTGTTTAGCACAAGTCTACAACCAGCTTGGCAATGAAACCCCTGATGTTGATAACAGCGAAACGTTAAAAGGTTTCTTCAATGCGATGCAAACCTTAGTGAACGAAGAAAAATTATTAGCTTATCACGACAGATCAGATGGTGGTTTATTCACCACAGTTGTTGAAATGGCATTTGCCGGACACACAGGTGTTGATATTGATATTTCTAAACTTGCCGGTGATGATTTATCTGTGTTATTCCATGAGGAGTTAGGTGCTGTTATTCAAATTCGTGAAAGCGATGTTGGTGCAGTACACACAGTGCTTGAACAACATGGAGTATTAGATTGCTGTACTGATATTGGTCGCATTAATAATGAAGATACCATTCGCTTTAGTCGTGACGGTGTTGAAGTTTTAGCTAATTCCCGCACTCGTTACCGTACTTTGTGGGCACAAACAACTTATCAAATGCAGTCAATGCGTGATAACCCAGAATGTGCACAACAAGAACACGATGTTAAATTTGATACTGAAGATCCGGGCCTGAACGTTAACCTGTCTTTTGATATCAACGAAGACATAGTAGCTGACTTAATTGCCAAAGATTCTCAGGCTGGCACAAACCCGAAAGTGGCTATTTTACGTGAACAAGGGGTTAACTCTCACGTGGAAATGGCCGCAGCATTTGACCGCGCTGGTTTCATCGCTGTTGACGTTCATATGTCCGACATACATTCTGGTCGTATTAATTTAGCTGATTTCAACGGTTTAGTTGCTTGTGGCGGTTTCTCTTACGGTGATGTGCTGGGTGCTGGTGAAGGTTGGGCGAAATCAATATTGTTCAATAAAAACGCCCGTACAATGTTTAAAACCTTCTTCCACCGCGAAGATACTTTCAGCTTAGGTGTGTGTAACGGTTGTCAGATGTTATCAAACCTGAAAGAAATTATACCGGGCTCAGAAGCATGGCCGCGCTTTGTACAAAACAAATCAGAACGTTTTGAAGCACGCTTTAGCTTAGTTGAAATTCAAGAAAGTCCTTCAGTATTATTCAAAGGCATGGAAGGCTCCAGAATGCCAATTGCTGTTTCTCACGGTGAAGGCCGTACAGAATTTGTTGACGATACTGCAGTAGATGCAGCAAATGAATCAGGCACAGTATCAATTCGCTTTGTTGACAACTACGGTCAAATAACAGAAACCTACCCTGCGAACCCTAACGGCTCACAAGACGGTATCACTTCACTTACTACTACCGACGGTCGTGTGACAATAATGATGCCACATCCTGAGCGGGTATTCCGTACGGTTGCAAATTCTTGGCACCCAGACAACTGGCAGGAAGATTCACCTTGGGTAAGAATGTTCCGTAATGCCCGACGTTTTGTCGGCTAATGTTGGTTAGATAATGTTGTTTAGATTGTTAATTACTTTGTCCTTTTAATTAAGCAAAACAATACTAACCATATAAAAAAAGCGCCTAATGGCGCTTTTTTTATAGTCTAAATTTTAGAGCGTAGGATGGGTTAGCCACAGGCGTAACCCATCAAAACGTATTTTCAATCATAGTGTTAAATGGGTGAGTCATTACCAAATGTGATGGGTTAGCAACATTAACTGCGACATAACCAATTACACAAATTAATCAATTTCTTGTGTTTTTAATCTGAATTTTGGGTCAATTTTCTATTTACACAAGTTTATGAATTATTCAAAAGTATTAGTAGACGATCAACTTGCTCCATCACTTTTAACTACAATGCAAAAGCTAACTACAAATAACCGGCTCTGTTGTAGCTATTGTTGTCTATACTTATAAATGAACGTAACTTATTGAGGTGCAAGACAATGAGAACAAAATCATTTGTTAGCAAAC
>JABSOJ010000024.1 GCA_013216005.1 Alteromonadaceae bacterium
GCGATTAATGAACTAAATTCATTGTTCGCTGAACCACAGGCGAGCTTCTAATTTCGTGGGGATCCCTCAGACTCAGTATCTCAAAATCTTGATCACCTATAAGTTCTTCTACATTATGAGCGGCATTGCGAAGTTGGCCATAAAGCCCATCTTTAGGATTAAAACCTATGTTTTTTTGTGCTTCTACAACTCTCTGAAACTCCTGCTTATATTTATTTAAAATACTGACCAAGGAAGTTAACTCAACAACTTCTATGCCTATATCATCGTAATTACTTTGTAACTTATTTATATTTTGATGAACGCTATTAACCACTTTATTAAATTTATCTAAATACTTTATATCCCGACGAGCTAAAAAATCTTTTTCATGACGTCGTAAGAGTAAAATTTCACTTTCTACCTTGCCAATATTTTTAGTTAATTCAATATCAATTTGTAGAGAAGATGATGAAAATGACAGTATGAGCAACATCGCAATCATATTCACAACTAACACAGTAAAATTAGCAATAAGTTTATGCTTAATTAACATTAATGTTTTACCTAATTAATTAATAACTATATATTTATTTAGTATAGTCATAGATAATAAAAAGATAGGTAAATGCAAATAAAAAAACTTTATTGTATTTAAATATTGATGTGCTAAATTTAAAAAAGTAAAAACAAGTTATTATTGAGACTATCAACCAGCACATTATACTCAAAACTGAAAGTAGGCCGATAGCCGGAATTCAGTTTTACCAAAAGGAAATATTATGGAATACAATACCTCAGAATTATGTAACACATATGCAGACCTTGTTGATGTTGTTGAACCTATTTTCAGTAACTACGGTGGTCGAAATTCTTTTGGTGGTAAAGTTGTCACAATCAAATGTTTCGAAAATAACGGCTTGATCAGCCAGATCGTTGCCACCGATGGACAAGGTAAAGTATTAGTTATTGATGGCGGTGGTTCAACACGCCGTGCATTAATTGATGGTGAAATCGCCGCTACCGCAGAAAAAAATGGCTGGAAAGGTATTATCTGCTTTGGCAGTTTACGTGATGTTGATATATTAGAAGAAATTGAAATTGGCATTCAGGGACTGGTTTCAATCCCTGTAGGTGCATCTGACGATAATGTCGGAGAAAGTGATCTGGCAATTAACTTTGGTGGAGTTACTTTTTTGCCTGATGATCACATTTACGCTGACAACACGGGTGTTATTCTTTCTCCTGAAGCATTAGACATAGAATAATTAGACACTGAATAATGTGATTTTTATCAGGATGTAATTCTAGGCAAATATTTGCCTAAATTTAAACTCTGGGTTGGCTGTCAGGGTATTGCTCAAACCACTTTTCCAACCAGATCTCGATTTCATCCGGCACAACACCCCGGTGAATGGTGTTTCCCTGCGCACATTCGCCACCCAATGATTCAAACGCTCTCAAGATGGTATTTGAATCAACTCTAGTTCCAACCAAAGGGATTTGCATAGAACGCGTTAAATGAACCAAAGTATCAATAATGATCTTATCTGCACTATTTTCAACACTATTACCCAGTTGCGAACAATCAATTTTCACTTGTTCAAAAGACATCTTGCGCAAATAACGTAACACCTCATAACTTCCTGAAAAATTGTCAATAACGATGCCTATTTCCAATGATTTCAACTGGGCAATAATAGCATTCACCCGATCACCAGCTTCAGCAATCACCGTTTCCGTAAGCTCAATCAAAAAATATTTTGCTGAAATATTATGATGTTTCATTTGCATTTCAATAAAATCAACCAAATCTGATTCAAGTAAATTCTTGCTCGACAATTTTAAAGAAACAGGAAGTGATAAACCTAACTCATTCAATGTAGATAAAACTTTAAACGCCTGTTTTATCATATGTTTGGTTAACAAATACACTTCTCCGCTATGCTCAGCTAACTGAACAAACTCATGTAATTCTTGAGGTTTACCACCATGATACCAATGTACTTTTAGTTCAAAACCTGTAATTTTTCTATCAGACAACGATATTTGCGGCTGAATATACCAATATAAATTTTCATCCTGGATATCTTGTTTTAAACATTCCATCAGCAGTAATTGCTGCTCCGTATACAACACACTACTATTATCAAAGTATGTTAAAAATTGTTGTTCCGTTTCAGTTAATAATAAAGCATCCCCTGCGTGGGCAATGACTTCTGAAACATTATCACCATGTTCGCCAAAAATAGCCGCTCCAAATATTAATTTAAAATTCAATGAAAAACTCTTAAAACTCATTGCATCAGGCACCGCAGCTGATAATTGCTGACATAAATCATTTATCACTATTTTTTCAGGGTGGTGGCTAGCCGTTAAATCAACAACGACCAAAAAGTGTAATCCATGTAACCGTGCTAACCGGATAGGCTGCTTTTCTACATCAAAGTTTACTAAAGAATCTTTATCCACCACTTTTCGCTGTAAACAATAAGCAAGCTGTAACAGCAATATATCGGAATTATGATGGCCTAAAACAGCATTTACTTGTTGAAAATTTACCGATTTGAAAACTATCGCAGCATATTTCTTTTTTTCACTGGATTTTACTAATTGCTCAAATCGAATCATTGCTTGCTGATATGAAGGTAAATTGGTTGCCGGATCATGAGTGAAAGAAAATAAATCTTCGATGCTTATTTTTTCATCTTCAACTTTTATCGGCAAAACAGCCAATACCCGCTGTACCAAAAACCAACTACCATTAATTAAAGTGACTAAATAACTTAAAACACAGGCAATAACCAACCACACAATATCAATTGTGGTATTTAGCCATAAAAACATCGCAACAACATAAGTCAAACTAACCAACCACTGGATCACTAAACGATAAATTTCCGTATTTTTATGATCTTGTTGATTTTCCCGCTTACGGATTTGATTAAATGAAAAAAGAACAAGGTGTAAAGCAGCAATCAGTAAAATTACAAACGAACATAAAGCCCATGAATTATAAGCATCTACTTTTGGAAAAAACCATAATAAGACTAAAAATACAATCGCACAGCTACTAATACCCAGATTACTAAATTTTTTCGCTGTTGAAGATAAAAAACGGTGTTCAGATAAACTATCTCGTCTGTCATTCGTTTTACTGAACGGCCACAAATAAAGTAAAGTCATAAAAATCATCCCTGAGGATAATAGAACAATCACCTGATATGCGTGCAAATATGCGATGGCATATAACATACTTAGTAAAGATAAAGTAATAAGTGCAGGAAATCGCCATTTTATCTCAACAACTGGTTTCATTAATGCAGCAATAATCAGTACAGGTAAACTTAAGCCCAAAACGAAAGCAATATTAAATTCGACAAAAGAGAAAACAGGTAATGCAGCAAATGCCGGAAATGACAGCAAACCTAGGCTTGCAGCAAGACCAGCAAATAAACGTTTTATTAAAGATAAATGACCTAAATAGCAGTAACTCATATAAAACCTGTAACTCAATGAAAACCAAATACAGATAATATTAAGACTACGCAATACAATGAGTTTTGTACAGTTATACTACTTTTCTTCCCGCTTTAATCAATGCAGACAAAGGATTAACACCAAACTGGTAACAAAGCTCTGCGGGTTGTTCAATAGCCCAACAGGCTATATCAGCATCGTACCCTACTTTCAGCATACCTTTACTTGCGGATAAACCCAAAGCCTTTGCCCCATGACAAGTCACACCAGCCAAGGCTTCTGCTGGTGTTAATCGAAACAAAGTACAAGCCATATTCAGCATTAATTGCAATGAGCAAATTGGTGAAGAACCTGGATTTGCATCTGTGGCAATTGCCATGGCAACGCCATATTTTCGTAAATATTCAATTGGTGGCCGTTTGGTTTCCCGTAAAAAGTAAAAAGCCCCGGGTAATAGAACGGCGGTCATGTTAGCGTCACTCATTGCTTTAACACCAGCTTCAGATAAAAATTCAACATGATCTGAAGACAACGCATTATATCTTGCCGCTAATTCGGTACCACCTAAATCAGATAACTGCTCAGCATGCACTTTAATCGCTAAATCATGCTGTTTCGCTGTAGCAAAAACACGTTCAGTTTGCTGAATATCAAAACCAATACCTTCACAAAAAACATCAACAGCATCAGCTAATTGTTGCTCGGCCACTTGTGGTAACATTTCATCGCACACTAAATCTATATAAGCATCTGGATTATCTTTATATTCTTTTGGTACCGCATGAGCACCAAGAAAAGTACGCTTAACGGTTACCGGTAGCTTTTCACTGAGCTGACCGGCTACTTTCAGCATTTTAATTTCTGTTTCAGTGTCTAAACCATAACCAGATTTTATTTCGACTGTAGTCACACCTTCCTGGTGTAACGCCGTAAGTCTGGGTAGTGCTTTAGCTAATAGCTCATCTTGTGTTGCTGCTCTTGTTGCCTTTACCGTAGAAACTATTCCACCGCCAGCATTAGCAATTTCCTCATAACTTTTACCTTGTAATCTCATCTCAAATTCATTGGCACGATTTCCACCATAAACTAAGTGAGTATGGCAATCGATTAGCCCTGGCGTCATCCAGTGTCCATCCCCGTCAATGACTTCCACGTTTGACTTGTCAAAACCGGGTAAATCCTGTTCTTTGCCGAGCCAGGCAATTTTTCCGTCACTAATAGCCAAAGCAGCGGATTCAATAACACCATAACCCGAACTTCCTTGAGTCATAGTCGCTAAATTAACGTTTAACCAAAGTGTCTGCCAATGTGAAGTATTCATAAACCTACCTGCCTAAAAACCAAATTATGTGGAAATATACCCAAACTACTTGGACGCCACTTTAACCGATAACAAAATGACAAGCAAGCTTGTATATACAACCCTTGATCTTGCCAGCAATCTATGAGATTGTATATACAAGCTGGAGTGAGTGAACAGGTAACACAATGTCAAAACTAAACACAAAAAAAAGCACAAAAGAAACCGCAAAAAAAAACAACAAGCAGAAGGCTAACCCAGCCAACGCACCTAAGTTCACCATTATTAAACAACATATTTATGACCATATTGAATCAGGACAATGGCAACAACACACTAAAGTTCCATCAGAAAACGAATTAGCACTACAATTCAACGTCAGTCGTATGACCGCCAGACGTGCTTTGCAGGAACTAACTGAACAGGGCTTGTTAATTCGCTCACAAGGTGCGGGCACTTTTGTTGCAACCTTGAAATCTCAATCTTCATTATTGGAAATAAGAAACATCGCTGATGAAATTCATGATCGGGGTCATACACACAGTGCCAAACAACTGGACTTAAAATCTGTAGAGGTCAGTGAAGAAATAGCTATTTTATTGAATTTACAAACGACTGAATCAGTATTTTATTCAGAAGTACTGCACTTTGAAAATGATGAGCCTATTCAATTAGAGCAACGTTATGTGAACATCACTTTGGTACCTGAATATTTAAATCAAAATTTTACCGAAATTACGCCACACGAATATTTATCCAATGAAGCACCATTAACGGAAGCCACTCATGAAGTTGAAGCGATATTGGCTCCGGTAAACCTTTGTAAATTACTGACCATTAGTGAAGCCACTCCTTGCCTGCAAATAAAACGCCGTACCTGGTCTAGTCAAGGCGTAGTCAGTTTAGCAACATTAACATCACCGGGCTGTAAATACCGCTTGGGTAGCCATTTAGTTTTTTAAAAAACATCCACCCAAACTAATTGGGTATATATTTAAGGCTCTGTTGTAGATAATTGTTGTCCCTTCAAATGGAATTAAACTCAACCCTTATATCTAGGACTCTGTGACTAATTCTCGTTAAAAAACCAATTTATCGCCTAACCCTTTAAAAATAGGGGATTCATCGAGGGACAACAGTATTATGGAACAGAGCCATATTTAAGTACACAATATTTTAAGTGCACATATTTAAGTACACAAGAATTTTAGAACACCTATTGAGGAACACAGCATGACGACAGCAAATAATACAGAAAACAATGTAGAAGCCAGCCGTTTTGATGACAGCCGTACCATTCGTGCACCACGAGGCAGTAAAATAACAGCTAAAAGCTGGTTAACTGAAGCAGCAAAACGCATGCTGATGAATAATCTGGATCCAGAAGTAGCTGAGCATCCTCATTCTTTAGTGGTTTATGGCGGCATTGGTCGCGCAGCCCGTAACTGGCAGTGCTATGACAAAATTGTTGAAACCCTTAACCGTTTAGAAGACGATGAAACCTTACTGGTGCAATCCGGCAAACCAGTAGGTGTTTTTAAAACGCATACCGATGCACCTCGTGTATTAATTGCTAACTCAAATCTGGTCCCTAATTGGGGCAACTGGGAACACTTCAACGAGTTAGATAAAAAAGGTTTGATGATGTACGGTCAAATGACCGCAGGTTCATGGATTTACATTGGCTCGCAAGGCATAGTTCAAGGTACTTACGAAACGTTTGTTTCTATGGCAACACAACATTTCAATGGCAACGCCAGTGGTAAGTGGATACTTACAGGTGGTTTAGGCGGTATGGGTGGCGCACAACCTCTTGCGGCGACTATGGCTGGTTTTTCAGCATTAGTGGTTGAATGTGATGAGTCACGTATCAATTTCCGCATCCAGACACGATACGTTGATGTTAAAGCAACAAATCTGGATGAAGCATTAGACATAATCAATAATGCAAAGAATAAAGGCGAAACAGTTTCTGTCGGCTTATTGGGTAATACTGCAGATGTATTTCCTGAATTAGTAAAACGCGGTATTGCTCCAGACGTTGTTACTGATCAAACATCAGCTCATGATCCCTTAAATGGTTACCTGCCTCAAGGCTGGACCATGGAATATGCTGCCCAGATGCGTAAAAAAGATGAAGCTGCTGTAGTGAAAGCTGCTAAGCAATCAATGGCTATACAAGTTCAGGCTATGCTTGATTTACAAAAGGCTGGCTCTGCGACAACCGATTACGGTAACAACATTCGTCAAATGGCATTTGAAGAAGGCGTTAAAAATGCCTTTGATTTCCCCGGTTTTGTACCGGCCTATATCCGTCCTTTATTCTGTGAAGGTATTGGCCCATTCCGTTGGGTGGCATTATCAGGCGATCCGGAAGATATTTATAAAACAGATGCCAAAGTTAAGGAATTAATTCCTGACAATCCACAACTTCATAACTGGTTGGATATGGCTAGAGAACGCATTGCCTTTCAAGGTTTACCATCACGTATTTGTTGGGTCGGTTTAAAAGATCGTGCTCGTTTAGCCTTGGCGTTTAACGAAATGGTTAAAACTGGCGAATTATCCGCTCCTGTCGTTATTGGTCGCGACCACCTCGACTCAGGCTCAGTTGCTTCACCAAACCGTGAAACGGAAAGCATGCTTGATGGCTCTGATGCAGTTTCAGATTGGCCATTACTTAATGCATTATTATCAACATCCGGCGGTGCAACCTGGGTAAGTATTCATCACGGTGGTGGTGTAGGCATGGGCTTCAGTCAACATGCCGGCATTGTAATTGTCGCTGATGGTACAGATCAGGCCCATACCCGTATCGCCCGCGTACTTTGGAATGATCCTGCCACAGGTGTTATGCGTCACGCGGATGCTGGTTACGATATTGCAATTAATTGCGCAAAAGAACAAGGTTTAGACTTACCTATGATTGATGGTGCCGACGGCAAGAAATAAAGCACCTTAACATTAAGCGATTAACCATAAACATGCTATTCAATTAGTTAACACTATATTCTACATTTATAACAAGCTAAAGAGGAGCCTCTTTAGCTTTAAGTTACAGGAAATTAAAATGTCTACCATTACAGAATTAAATATCGTTCCGGGACAATTAACCCTAGCGCAACTGCGCGACATAAACCGTTACGATGGTATAACTTACAGTTTAGACGAAAGTGCATTTGATGAAATTAACAAAAGTGCTGACGCAGTTCAAAAAATTCTTACCGCAAATCGCGTGGTTTACGGGATCAATACCGGTTTTGGTTTACTTGCCAGCACTCGCATTCAAACAAATGAATTACAATTATTACAACGTTCGATAGTACTTTCTCATTCGGCTGGTTTTGGCGAATATATGGAAGATGCAACAGTTCGTCTAATGATGGTATTGAAAATTAATTCATTATCACGTGGCTTTTCCGGTATACGTTTAAAAGTTATTCAGGCACTTATTCAATTATTGAATGCGCAAGTTTACCCTTGTGTGCCAAAAAAAGGATCTGTGGGTGCATCAGGCGATTTATCGCCACTATCACACATGGTATTGCCTTTGTTAGGTGAAGGTGAAATGTCGTATCAAGACCAGGTAATTCCTGCAAGTGAAGGGTTAAAAATTGCAGGGCTTGAACCCATTGCACTAGAAGCGAAAGAAGGTTTAGCTTTATTAAACGGTACGCAAGCATCAACCGCTTTTTCATTAGAAGGTTTATTCCTTGCTGAAGATTTATTCGCCGCCGCTGTTACTATAGGTTCAATGTCGGTTGAAGCAGCTTTAGGCAGCCGTGCACCATTTGATCACCGTGTACATTTTGTGCGTGGCCAAATAGGACAAATAGACGTTGCGGGTGCTTATAGAGAATTATTGGGCGAAAGTTCTGAAATTGGTAGCTCTCATATCGATTGTGAAAAAGTTCAAGACCCGTATTCATTACGTTGTCAACCGCAAGTAATGGGTGCCTGTTTAACACAAATTCGTCAGGCAGCAGAAGTACTTCACATTGAAGCAAATGGCGTCACTGATAACCCGCTAGTTTTTGCCAACGAAGGTGATTTTATTTCTGCTGGTAACTTCCATGCAGAGCCTGTTGCTATGGCTGCCGATAATCTAGCATTGGCTATCGCTGAAATAGGTTCTTTATCAGAGCGTCGTATGGCATTATTAATTGATGCCAACTTAAGTAAAT
Organism: Alteromonadaceae bacterium; assembly: GCA_013216005.1. Lineage (GTDB taxonomy): Bacteria > Pseudomonadota > Gammaproteobacteria > Enterobacterales > Alteromonadaceae > JABSOI01. Next base: position 8,944 of record JABSOJ010000024.1, read on the forward strand.
TACCGGCATTTTTAGTTGAAAATGGCGGTGTTAACTCTGGTTTTATGATCGCACAAGTTACCTCAGCAGCATTAGCTTCTGAAAATAAAAGTTTAGCTCACCCGGCATCAGTTGACAGTTTACCGACTTCTGCCAATCAGGAAGACCATGTTTCAATGGCAGCATTTGCTGGTCGTCGTTTAGCTGATATGGCTGAAAATACCAATGGTGTATTAGCTGTTGAATATTTAGCAGCGGCACAGGGACTGGATTTTAGAGCGCCACTTAAAAGCACAACGAAAATAGAAGAAGCTAAAGCAATCTTACGCCAACAAGTAAGCTTCTACGACAAAGACAGATACTTTGCCCCTGATATTGCCGATGCTTCCGGCATTATTGCTGACGGTGACTTAAACCACTTTATACCTGAAAAATTACTGCCTAGTTTATAAGTCAAAAACAAACTTACCCAAAGCCAGTTAATTTAAGCTGGCTTTTTTATATTTACAATTTCAGAAAATGTTTTTCAATTTCCATGTTGACATATTATGTCACGATTGCTAACTTTAATAACTAGCACGCTTATTACATTCACTTCGTTATATAATGAAGCACCCCAACCAATAAGCAAAACACTAACGAAAGGAAGGAATAAATCATGGATTTTTTATTACTGCTGGAAACCTGGCTAATCATTGCGGTTATATTTTCTCTTGCCGAAATTTTTGTACCGGGAGGTATATTATTAAATTTAGGTATTGCTTCTATTATTGTCGCTGTAGGTGTCCATCAACAATATCTTGATACCTGGGTATTAACGTTAACGACCTGGTTTATCTCTGCGTCAATTTTACTTTTTATTGCTTATTTAATTACCGAACGATTTTTAAGTAGTGACCAACGCATTGATAATGTATATGAAGAAGTTGATATTTATGGTAAAGATGTGCTGGTTACCGAAAAAATAGGCCCCGGCAATCAAACCGGCAGAGTTGAATTTCAAGGTACAACCTGGACAGCATTAAGTGATGGTTCTGAAATACCCGCTGGAAATCACGCCAGCATTGTCTGTAAAGAAAACATATCCTTACTGGTCGAAAAGACCGTCTAATCAACCGAGTATTGAACTAATATTCATTCTAGTGTTCAATCTAGAATGAATTAAGTCCATATGGCAATTCTCACAATTAACAACTAAAGTAAAAGCAATAAAACAAACTAACTATTCACAATAATATTAGCACAGGAGAGCGCTATGTTAGCTACATTCACCTTTATATTTATGGCTTTACTATTTATTTTAGTAAAGCTAATTTTAATTGTCCCCATGCGAGAAGTTTGCGTGGTTGAACGACTAGGGAAATTTCGTGCGGTAATGCAACCCGGCCTGCACTTTATGATCCCTTTTTTCGATAAAGTTGCCTATCGACATGAAATCAGAGAGCAAGTATTAGATATTCCATCTCAAAGCTGTATTTCACGTGATAACATACAAATAGACGTTGATGGTTTGGTTTACATTCAGGTAATGGATGGTGCCAAAGCAAGTTATGGTATTGAAGATTATCGACGCGCCAGTGTCAATTTAGCCCAAACGACCATGCGCTCTGAAATAGGCAAACTCAACCTCGGCCAAACTTTTTCTGAACGAGATTCGCTAAATGAGACCATCGTCAAAGAAATTGATAAAGCGTCTGATCCTTGGGGTATTAAAGTTTTACGTTACGAAGTTCGTAATATCACACCATCAGAAAATGTGATCCATACGCTTGAAAAACAAATGGAAGCTGAACGCCAGAAACGTGCAGAAATCACCCTTGCTAAAGCAGAAAAAGAATCCACGATTAACCTTTCAGAAGGACGGCGTCAGGAAGCCATAAACTTATCAGAAGGTGATAAGCAACGTCAGATTAATGAAGCCCATGGTCGAGCCAAAGAAATTGAAATTTTGGCACATGCCACTGCCACAGGTATCGATTTAATCGCCTCTGCAGCATCAAAACCGGGGGGTGATAAGGCAATTAAAAGCCGTTTATTAGAACAATTTATCCAACAAACGGGCAACATTTTAAAAACAGCAGATGTCTCTGTTTTACCCGCTGAAATGGCGAAATTAGAGGGTTTTTTCGAAGGTATGGACAAAGTAACGCAAACAGTACAAGGAGTTAAATCATGATGCCAGCAAATACCAGCCAATTAGATATGGTCATGTTAGCCATTTGGGCAGCAATATTTTTATTTCTCGCTTACAAATTTTTTCAAGCCATTTGTTTGGTGCCAACAAAATCCGCTTATGTAGTAGAACGGTTAGGGAAATACCGCTGTACGCTGGAAGCTGGCTTTCATATGTTATTACCCTTTATTGACCGGGTAGCTTTTATACAGGATTTAAAAGAAGAAACCATCGATGTTCCGCCACAGGATTGTTTTTCAAAAGATGAAGTAAACGTTGAAGTTGATGGCGTTATTTATATTCAAGTAGTCGATTCACTTAAAGCTAGCTACGGCATAACTGATTATCGCTTTGCGGCCATGCAGTTAGCCCAAACCACCACACGTTCGGTTATTGGTACGCTGGATTTAGATCGCACTTTTGAAGAGCGCGATATTATCAGTGCAAAAGTGGTTGAAGTATTAGATAAAGCTGGTGAAAGCTGGGGAATACGAGTTCATCGTTATGAAATAAAAAATATCACACCTCCATTAACCGTTAAAAATGCGATGGAGCTGCAAGTTAACGCTGAACGTGAACGCCGCGCCATTTTAGCCAAAAGCTTAGGGGATAAAGCCAGTAGAATCAACCGTTCTGAAGGTTTGATGACTGAGATGATTAATCTCTCTGAAGGTGAGAAACAGCGCAGAATTAACGCAGCAGAAGGTAAAGCGGCTGAGATCCTGGCCATTGCCAAAGCCACAGGTGATTCTATCAGCAAAATAGCCACAGCAATTGAACAAAAAGGAGGCCAGCAGGCAATTAACATGCAACTGAGTGAGCAGTATTTACAGCAACTCAGTGGTTTGAGTCAAGCGAACCGCAAAGTGATTTTACCTGCTAACTTATTAGATTTCGATCAATGGCTGGCAACTATTAACATTCAATCAAGCTAAAATATAGAACAAGCCGACATATAGAGAAATACAGCCCTGTTGATTTCATTTAATCGACGGGGCTGATGATTTCTCGCTTTTTTTATTAATGAATAGTGTTTTATTAATAAATAAGTAAAACAATACCGATAAAACAACGAGAACGGAGTGTGTAATAATTGTCTTTAATTCAATGCTTTTTTCCCACAAAACAACCAAACTATTATCAACAACAGAAAATAAATCCATACAAGTATTATGTATTAATAAAACAATAAACAACAACACCAATTTGTTTTTTAACCCGAACATTTTATTCACTCTGGATTTCCCTTTTAATTTTTCTTTTAACTTCTGTTTTAATTGACTTATTTGACCACTAGATTTAATGGGCAGAATACTTGGTAAGCCACACCAGCAAGTCATCATACACAAAATGATAAGCCAGTTGTTGACGTGTTTCTGTACCCTTAATTTTTTTACTTTGACCACTCAGGCTTTCTGTAGCTAAATCATCAACCACAAATTCAGGCATTGGTAAATCAAGTGATTTTGCAGCAGCTTGATAAAATTCTTTTTTACTGGCATTAGTTTTACTGACACCATTGAATATCCCTACTTGCTCTTGTTGAAAAAGCAAACACTTAAGCAAACCAACAGCATCGGTTTGATGGATCAAGTTAACCCAAGCATTACCATCAGCAATTTTTCTACCTCGGGATAAAAACCTGCCGGGATGCCGCTCTGGTCCAATTAACCCACCCAAACGAATAATTGCCGCATTACCTTTAAATGACAATAATACTTGTTCTGCCTGATCGATAACACTGACTTTTTCAGCACAAAAATCCAGTGCGGATTGCTCATCAACCTCACCAATTAATCCATTATATACTGCTGTTGTACTCACCATAATTAAGCGTTTTACTTGATTAAACTCCGCAGCTCGCACTAATTGCTGAATTTTTTCAGGATAATCAGACTGCCCCTGTTTTAGTTTTGGCGGTATGCAAATAACAATACTTTTTTGCTTAAAAATAGCGTGTTTATTTAACTCATCAGCTGTAGCGGGTAAGGTTAACTTAGTCGCATGAAAGCCTAATTGCTGTAACACACGTGTATTTTCTAACGATTGACTGGTGGCTAAAATGGAACACTTTTGATCACACTCCTTTTTAAGAAGATCTTTCGCCAGTGCTGTACCTAGCCAACCACAACCGATAATACCAACACTTAAGGGCAAAAAAGACTTATTCATCAGATTTCCAAATTTATATAAACAATACGGCTAATTAATTTTAAAGTAGTCACAATTAATAACTTTATCAACCTTATTCTAGCTTCTTTTTAGGAACCACTACATATAAACCGTCAAAAGTCGCAACCACTTTATCACCGCAAGCGACACATACTTCGATATTAAATCGAGATTTTTTTCCTGAGGCTAATCCATCAAGATCACCACTGACCTGCTCAATATTCGTATAAGCATGAGCCGTTCCCTGCAAAGGCGCTTTATAACGAATATTTGCATTTGCCAATACAATATCTCCTTCAAACATTACACTTTCTGAACCAAGTTGTAGGGATTGCTGCTGAAGGTGTTTTAGTTGCATATACACCCACGCCCAGCCAGTTAAGGTGGCCAAAGTATAAATACTTCCGGCAAACATAGTGTTATGCAGGTTTTTATTGAAAACTAAATCACAGCTTGTCTGCAAAAATTGACCATTATAATAATTCAATTCAATATTCATTGCCTTACTGAGGGGAATAGTTTGATGCCAAGTAGCCTGCAAATTCTGCGCTAGTTCACTTTGATGGTCATCTGCACAATTTATAGCTTTGGTCATCGAAAAATGTTTTATCTGGTCGTAGAGTAAATGTGAAAACCCTAACTGCTGATAATCTAACCGCTGATAAAAAGAAACCGCATTTTCTCTGGCATTCAACGCCAACTGTTTAAGCCCTAAACGGCTTGCAACAATTTCCAGCTCTGTGATTATTTGGTTACCAAGTCCCTTAGCTCGCTGACCAGCAGCAACTGCCATATAACGGATTTGCCCATTATGCTGATCCGTTTGATGTAGTCGTCCAATCGCCAAAACAGACTCATTTTCGTCGACAATCATTCGATGAAACGATTGATCTTCTAACTCGTCTTGCTCTGAACCAGGCTCTTGTCGCCACTCTTTACGGAGAACTTTCCATCTTAATTGATAATAATTTTGAAATTCTTTCTTATTTTTTGGTGCCTTACACACATTCATTGTCTATGATTACCCTATTGACAGTTTAAACAGAATTTAATTTCTGAAAATGCACCTGATCCAATGAATCTAATACAACTAACACAACTAAAAAAACGCAGTTAAACAAATGCAATTAACAAAACATATTGAACAAGGTTCGATAATATTTTTCACTCAATCTCCCGATGCAATATCTATAAGTGAAAATAAGCATTATCGATGGTTAGCTTTTAACGATGTTATACAAAGTGTTATGTTGAGAAGGAAGCCTTACCAACTTACCCTGCCCCATCAAACGGCCATGATGTTACCTTTATTATTTTTCCGGCCTGACAACGTGGTTGAATTAGGCTTGGGAGGGGGGAACATTGGCCGATTTTTAACTAATTTAAACGCCAAAATATCTTTTAGCAGCGTTGAATGCAACCAAATTGTCATCGATTGTTTTCATCGTTACTTTAATCCTGAAAAATCACCTTTATTCATAACGAATAGCCGATCTGAAATTTGGCTTAAAGAGCAAAAGTCATTACAAATCGATTGGCTTATTTGTGATATCTATCAAGATCAACTCATTAATTTCAAGCAGATTATTGATCATTTAGAATTATTGACGGCAATAATATCACCAACAACCTGCCTATCAATAAATTTACCTGATTCCACTGACGAAGAAGTTAATTTATGCCTTACCGTACTGCAACAACTACTTACAGACCATCATATTACCTATTTCCACATACCAAATTATCTCAATATTATTATTCAGATAGTACCAAATCATTGGAATATTTTCCGATCATTAAAGAGAAATATAAATAGTTATTTACCAAATAGAACGTTTTTACACTGGCGTAAATATTGGCCAAAAGGCATAAAATTATTAAAAAATAAATAATGAAAAATATAAACAATCCAAAATATAGTCCCAAACACCTTGGGTATATATAACCAAACAATTTTGAAATAACTTAACAGGTTAAACTTATAGTTACCGGACCATCATTTAACAACCTAACCTTCATATCCGCTTTGAACTCACCTGTGGGGACTTTGAAACCTTGGCTTCTGAGCTGCTGGCAAAAAAACTCATATAATCGATTACTCATGTCTGGCGCTGCGGCACGGCTAAAACTAGGACGCATGCCACGGCTTGTATCAGCGGCTAGCGTAAATTGAGATACAACAAGAATTTCACCACCGATTTGTTTTACATTAAGGTTCATTTTTCCTTGTTCATCTTCAAAAATTCGATAGCCGGCAACTCGCTCAGATAATCTCTTGGCTTTAGCTTCATTATCTTCAGGTTCAATTGCCAACAATACTAATAAACCTTGATCTATCTCACCAATAATTTTGTTATTAACCGTTACACTGGCTTCACTCACTCGTTGTATTAACGCTATCATTATTTGTTTTCTTTCCTGCGGTATATCCCCAAATACTCAAATTCCGAAGATAAGCCAAATTTATTGATTGGAATCGCACTCTTTTAAGAACTGGGCCATAGTATCAGTTGCCTTACAAAAAGCATCAATTGTCTGTGACTCAAAACCACTATGTCCGGCGCAAGGTAGTATTTGTAATTGTGAATTCTGCCACGCATCCACTAATAAATTAATCTTATATAACTGACAAACCATATCCAAACGGCCATGAAGGAATACTGCCGGAATATCAGCGATCTTTGTAATATTTTCCTGTATATAGTTTTCTTCAATAAAACAATTTTGACTAAAGTAGTGACTGGAAACTTGAGCCATACACAAAGCTTGATGAGCATCATGCACTTGTGCAATACCAATATTACTTTGTTCAATCGACGATAAACGAATTTCCCACAACGCCCATGCTTTACTGGCAGAAATAACAGCCACTTCGTTATCAGAGCTCAATAATTTATGATATCCAAGCAAAGGATTATCTCTATTACTGACGGGTAAATGCTCAATGAAATTTTGATAATATTCTGGATAAAAACATTGTCCTCCACCAGATTTATACAACCAATCAAGTTCTGAAGATGTCGCCAGAAAAGTCCCTCTGAGAATAAACCCGTTCACCTTATCCGGATGCGAAATTCCATAAAGCAACGCTAAAGTACCTCCCCAGCCTCCCCCTGCAATCAACCATTGCTTAACACCCAGATGCTGACGAATAAGCTCAATATCTTTAACAAGATCTGAACTTGTATTATCAGTAGTACTTGGTGAAGGCTTTGAACGACCACAGCCTCGTTGGTCAAATAAAATTATTCGATATTTATCAGGATCAAAATACCGCCGATGATTTTCACTACAGCCAGCCCCGGGCCCGCCATGAAGATATAACACAGCAATACCATCCGGATTGCCTGATTGTTCTAAATAAAGCTGATGATTGTTACCAACATCTATATATTCATGTTGATATACAGAAATTTTTGGAAATAATGGTCTCGACACAAGTATTATCCTCGCTGCATTTCCAAAGTTATTTGGGAATAAGTAAGCTTAGTCCTAATTTAGTTATTTTTCTGTATTTTCAACCTCATTTTTTTCCGTCTTAAGCTTATAATTTTCTAAAGATACTGTAAACAAAGCCCCTATCAACACAACCAACCAAGATAAATACACCCAAAGAAATAAGATAGGAATACCGGCTAAAGCACCATAAATAGCTTCGTAGGAGGGTAGTTGCGTTATATAAATTGCGAAGCCTTTTTTGGCCAGTTCAAATAATAAACCCGCAAGTACCGCTCCAGCTAAAGCAAATTTAAAGGGTACATTTTTATTAGGTACCACAAGATACAAAATTAAAAAAGCACCAATAGAGGCCAATAGAGGCACCAGTCTTAAAAAAATATGAGACAAGCCCAAAATGTCATAATCACCAACAGAAATTAACGACACGATATAAGAGGATGCGGCAATACTACTACCAACCAGCACAGGCCCTAACGTAAGTACCATCCAATACATTGAAAAAGAAGTGATCATGCGCCTTTTTTGAGTAACACGCCATAATCTATTCAGCGTTTTATCAATGGCTGAAATTAACAATAATGCAAATAGAAATAAAAAAGAAATTGCTACCGCAGACATATGACTCGCATTTTCGACAAACTCTGAAATATGCTGCTGAATAGTATCCCCGGCCGCTGGCACAAAATTACTGTAAACAAAGGATTCAATCGTCAGACGCAAATCAGCAAAAATGGGAAAGGCGGTCATCACCGATAACATCACCACTAATAAAGGCACTAATGACATCAAAGTCACATACGAAAGATAGCCAGCATTGACATGAATCTGCTCACGCTTTAAGAGCCGAAAAAAATCTGTTGCTAAAGATAAACCATTTACTTTCCATTGAAATTCCGTGATTTTTTGCACTACGTTCATATTTTTTAACAATTCACTTTCCCATATTAGGTGTCATTATACTATGATAGATAGTTTGAAAAACTCAAGCTAATTGAAATAATTGTATTATACAAATTGGCTTAAATTTTATTGATTGTATTAAAAATAAGGATTTATTATGTCAAGACAAGGTTCTGGGGGTAATGTAATTGCCGCTATATGTAATGTTTTTTTCCCTGGTTTAGGCCAATTGGTTCAAGGAAGAGTTCTTGCAGCACTAATTTTTGCCGTCGTTTGTGTGGGTGGCTATGCCCTTTGGTTCTTAGTTTTACCCGCTATATTAGCCGCAGGTTTTCATTTATGGTCTATTCTCGATGCTGCTCGCTATCATGCTGACACTCAATAAATATTTTTGATAAGTACGACGAGAAGCACAACAACAATTTCCTCGTGCTTTTCAGACATAAAAAAACCGCTTGATCATCTATCAAGCGGTTTTTTCATTAATATTATTTACTTAAAAAACATTAAATAATTATTTAAGTGCACGACCTTCACGCTTACGTTCATTTTCTTTCAAGAATTTTTTACGAATTCTAATGCTTTTAGGTGTAACTTCTACCAATTCATCATTATCAATGAACTCCAACGCTTGCTCTAAAGACATCAAAATTGGTGGAGTTAAAACTTGTGCTTCATCAGTACCTGACGAACGTACGTTCGTTAACTGCTTACCTTTAAGGGCATTTACCGTTAAATCGTTATCACGGCTATGAATACCGATAACCTGTCCTTCATAAATTTCAAGACCATGACCAATCATCATGCGGCCACGACTTTGTAAATTAAAGATGGCATTTGTTAAAGCTTTACCGGTAGCATTGGCGACCATTACACCATTTTTACGCTGACCAATTTCACCACCTTTATGCGGACCATATTCAAAGAAAGTATGGTAAATCAAACCGCTTCCAGATGTTAATGTCATAAATTCTGTTTGGAAACCAATTAAACCACGACTTGGCATAATGAAATCCATACGAATACGACCAGTGCCATCAGGCGCCATATCAGTTAATTCGGCCTTACGTACACCCATTTTTTCCATGATCGGACCTTGATGCTGTTCTTCAACATCAATAGTTACTGTTTCATATGGTTCTTGAATTTCACCATCAATTTCACGAATGATAACTTCAGGACGGGATACGGCTAACTCATAACCTTCACGACGCATATTTTCAATTAATATGCCTAAATGTAATTCACCACGACCTGATACTTTAAACTTATCAGGGTCTTCAGTTGGTTCAACACGAAGTGCAACGTTATGAACTAATTCCTTCTCTAAACGTTCTTTGATATTTCGTGAAGTAACATATTTACCTTCTGTACCACAAAATGGCGAAGTATTAACTTGGAAGGTCATTGTTACGGTTGGTTCATCAACAGATAATGCCGGTAATCCTTCAACTTCTGTCGGACAACAAACAGTATCGGATATTTTCAACTCACCTAAACCAGTAAGTGCAATAATATCGCCAGCTTGCCCTAGTTCACTTTCAAAACGTTCAAGCCCTAAATATCCATAAACTTTACCTACTTTTCCATTATGCACTTTGCCGTTAGCACATTGAATAGTAACCTGTTGATTCGGTTTAACGGTACCACGTGTAATACGACCTACACCAATCACACCCATATAAGAGCTATAATCAAGTTGTGAAATTTGCATTTGAAATGGGCCTTCAGTATCCCCAATCGGCGCAGGAACTTCACTAATAATGGTATCAAACAACGGTGTCATGTTTGTACCAATAACACCTTCTTCAAGTGATGCCCAACCATTTAATGCAGAAGCATAAACCACTTTAAAATCTAACTGTTCATCAGTGGCACCTAATTTATCGAATAAATCAAAAACTTGATCCATAACCCAATCAGGGCGAGAACCCGGCTTATCGATTTTATTGATAACAAGAATTGGTTTCAAACCTTGAGCAAATGCTTTTTGCGTTACAAAACGCGTTTGAGGCATAGGACCTTCTTGCGCATCAACAATCAATAACACAGAGTCAACCATCGACATAACACGTTCAACTTCACCACCAAAATCGGCATGGCCAGGAGTATCAACGATATTTACACGGTAGTCTCCCCAGTTGATCGCAGTGTTTTTGGCTAAAATAGTAATACCGCGTTCTTTTTCGATATCATTCGAGTCCATTACTCGTTCATCATGACCGGCACGTGAATCTAAAGTACCTGACTGATCAAGTAACTTATCTACTAAAGTCGTTTTACCATGATCGACGTGGGCGATGATGGCGATATTACGTAATTTATCTAACACTGGTGTTTTACTCACTTTTAAACTTAAACTTTCTTTTAAAAAGTAGGACTATAATTGGGCGCATAATACAGTAGTTAAACCAACAAAGAAAACAGAACAGGTTTTTATATTGATTTTATCAACAACTGAACTAAGTTTATAATCAACACTCGCACCATAACCAAGCATCTTATGCACAAAATTGGTGCATTACACATTTAAAAAAACTATAATTTCATTAATTATCAACACCTTCAACCTTGGCATGATATTCGCTAATTAAACAACAATTATAGAATGACAATATATATTCTATTTTAAATCTTTGAACAATAAATACTGGAGACACCCAATGTCACAAGCAATTTTCGATATAATTAAAGAACACAACGTCAAGTTTATTGACCTTCGTTTTACCGATACAAAAGGTAAAGAGCAACACGTTTCTTTGCCTCATCATCAAATAAATGAAGATTTTTTCGAAGATGGAAAAATGTTTGATGGCTCATCAATCCAAGGTTGGAAAGGCATTAACGAATCTGACATGGTCTTAATGCCCGTTCCTGAAAGTGCTGTATTGGACCCGTTCACAGAAGAAGTTACTTTAAACATTCGTTGTGACATTGTTGAACCTACTACAATGCAAGGTTATAGCCGAGATCCTCGTTCAGTTGCTAAACGCGCTGAAGAGTATATGCGTAGCACAGGGATTGCTGACACAGTATTAATTGGTCCTGAGCCTGAATTTTTCGTTTTTGATGACGTACGTTTTCATTCAGACATGAGTGGTTCATTCTATAAAGTTGACGATAAAGAAGCTTCTTGGAATTCAGGTACTGAATACGAAGGTGGCAATACTGGTCATCGTCCTGGTGTTAAAGGCGGTTACTTCCCGGTTGCTCCGGTAGACTCTTCACAAGACCTACGTTCTGCTATGTGTTTAATCATGGAAGAAATGGGCTTAGTTGTTGAAGCTCATCACCACGAAGTTGCAACTGCGGGTCAAAACGAAATCGCTTGTCGCTTTAATACAATGGTATTAAAAGCGGATGAAGTTCAAATTTATAAGTATGTTGTTCATAACGTTGCTCACGCTTACGGTAAAACAGCTACTTTCATGCCTAAACCTCTTGTTGGTGATAACGGTACTGGTATGCACGTGCATCAATCACTTGCCAAAGACGGTGTGAACTTATTCTCTGGCGACAAGTACGGCGGATTATCAGAAATGGCTATTTACTACATCGGTGGTATCATCAAGCACGCTAAAGCACTGAATGCGTTTACTAATGCTTCTACTAACTCATATAAACGTCTTGTTCCTGGTTTCGAAGCACCGGTAATGCTTGCTTACTCAGCTCGTAACCGTTCTGCATCAATCCGTATTCCAATGGTACCTTCACCAAAAGCAATGCGTATAGAAGTTCGCTTCCCTGATCCAACTGCAAATCCTTACCTGGCATTCTCTGCAATGTTAATGGCTGGTCTTGACGGTATTAAAAACAAAATTCATCCTGGCGATGCTATGGATAAAGATTTATATGACCTGCCAGCTGAAGAAGCAGCAGCGATCCCACAAGTAGCAGCATCATTTGAAGAAGCACTTAACGCATTAGAAGCAGACAATGATTTCTTAACTGTCGGTGGTGTTATGGATACAGATATGATTAATGCTTATATTGGTCTTAAACGTGATGAAGTTGAAAGATTAAACTCAACAACTCACCCTGTAGAATTTGAAATGTACTACAGCGTATAAAATTATCATTGCTCTTTAGTTCTAACTTAAATTAATTTATAACTAAAATTAAAAAAGTCCACTACGGTGGGCTTTTTTTGTAGCTTATTTAATCAAATTTGGATAAATTAATATTCTGCCTAAGAGGAAAAAGGATTTAAAGGTACCGTTATGCTTAAAATTTTTATTGCCACCTTGCTATTATTAACTCTGGCAATACCCGTGTTAGCAGCTTCTGACAAAGTTTACGTCTGGAAAAATGAGAAAGGTGTGTTAGTCTTTTCTGACATTCCCCGTGCAGATGCTGAGGAAGTCAGTGTAAAAAACCAAGCTAATGTCATGCCTTCCACAAATACCTCTATTTTGGATATCAAACCTAAGTTAAATAATAACGACTATACACTTGATATTACCCAGCCTGAAAATAATGCAACAATTAGAGATAATACAGGTTCTGTTCATGTAATCGGGCGGATCAAACCCATTTTTAAACACGGGTTAAATATTCAATTAAACTTTGACGGTAAACCTTACGGAAAGCCACAAAATCATTCACGATTTGCCCTTCGTAACGTAAACAGGGGTGAACATCAAATAAAAATGGAGCTACTCGATCAAAGAGGCAAGGTTATTGCATCATCGGTAATTACATTTTACATGCACCGAACATCTGTATTTAAAGCCAAATAACAGTTTAACAAAGGCTCTTTTCTCACTAATACGTGCATATAAAAAAAAGTAAATTACACTATACCCAAACTACTTGGAAATATAGGCTTCATTAGAAGTAAGTAGTGCCTGAACGGAAAGTCTACATGTCTTATTACGTATGGGGTGTAGCTGCTTTTAAAGTTTGAAGATCTTTGGAAATCAGTCGGTTTTGATGATAATTCAAGCATATTATGTGTTTTTGGGCCAAATTTTCAAAATCTTCGTTTTTAAAAATAGCTCGAAGAGCATATGTAGTAACACTTTCAGGGGTTTCCGTTCAGGCACTAAGTAGCTGAATATAAAGTAATTAATTACACAGATTTCATTTATGCACCAGCTTGGTGCGCAGAGGTGCCTATTGCACAGTCATCGTGAATTACAACAACGTAAATTAAGTTATCAGCAGCAATTACCCATCCAAATGGTCACCGCTGTAGTCGTACTCGATAGTAAACTAAATATCCAATACGTTAATCCGGCAGCAGAAGCCTTATTGGTTAAAAGTTCACATAAGCTGTCAGGCTTATCATTTGACGACGTTTTAAATTCTACTTCTATCGACAATGAGCGATTAAACCTAATGTTATCATCTGGTCAGGAATTCTCTGACAGTGATGTCACTCTAGAATTTTTTGATGGCTACCGTATTACCGTGGAAATGACAGCTTCATCTGTAGATTTAAATCAGACATCACATATTCTCCTTGAATTCAAACAGATAGATCAACAGAAAAAAATCAGTGGTGAAGCTTTTCAACATCAACAATGGGAATCAGCAAGAGACTTGATCCGCGGCTTGGCACACGAAATTAAAAACCCGCTAGGGGGTCTTCGTGGTGCAGCACAATTGTTAGGCAAAGAAATAACCACCGAACAGCAAGAATATACCTCAATGATCATTGAACAAGTTGACCGTCTGACCAGTTTAGTCGATCGTCTTTTAGGACCGAATCAACTACCCAAAATGTCAACTCAAAATGTTCATGTAGTTCTGGAAAAAGTGCATAAGCTAATTAGCTGTAATAACCCCAAAAACATTCAATTTATACGTGATTACGATCCTTCTATTCCCGAAATAACTTTCGATGAAGACAAACTACAACAAGCCATTTTAAATATTATCAGTAATGCTATTCAAGCCATTAATATAACTGGCAATCTCACTTTAAAAACCCGTATTGCAAGTAATCAAACCATTAACGGGAAAAAAATAAAACTGTCTGTGCAAATAAGCATTATTGATGACGGCCCGGGAATTCCGACAAACATTCAAGATACCTTATTTTACCCTTTAGTTTCGGGAAGCTATAATGGCACAGGCTTGGGTTTATCTATTTCGCAAACATTAATACATCAGCACCAAGGTAAACTTTCATGTCGAAGCCGACCCGGCCGAACCGAATTTATGATCTTATTACCTTTTTTAGACAAAAACCTTCCAACAAACAGCACTTTACACAACGGTTCTTTATACAACAACATGAAGAGAAAACCCTATGAACAATGAACAAGTATGGATAGTAGACGATGATAGTTCAATTCGTTGGGTACTGGAAAAAGCATTTTCAAATAGCAATATAAGTATAGCTTCATTTGATTCTGCTAATAATTTGCTAATAGCCTTAGATCACGGGCAACCAGAAGTTATAATCTCTGACATTCGAATGCCGAATATTGATGGTATGACATTACTGAGAACTATCAGCGAACAACATCCAAATATTCCTGTTATTATCATGACCGCACATTCTGATCTCGATAGTGCTGTTAACGCATACAAGGGCGGTGCATTCGAATATTTACCTAAACCTTTTGATATAGATGATGCCGTTACTTTAACCAGGCGCGCACTTATTCATGCCCGAGAGCAGAACGAACAAAATACCAATAAAGATTCAACACCAGCCTCAGTTGGAATTATCGGCGAAGCTCCTGCTATGCAGGAAGTTTTTCGTACTATTGGTCGATTATCCAGATCCAGTATAAGTGTATTGATTAATGGAGAGTCTGGTACAGGTAAAGAGCTTGTTGCTCATGCCCTTCATATGCATAGCCCTCGTTCCAATGCTCCTTTTATTCCGCTGAATATGGCTGCTATCCCAAAAGACTTAATTGAGTCTGAATTATTCGGACACGAAAAAGGTGCATTTACCGGTGCTAATGCGATCAGGCATGGCAGGTTTGAACAAGCTAACAATGGCACTCTTTTTTTAGATGAAATTGGCGACATGCCGCTTGATGTCCAAACAAGACTTTTAAGAGTACTCGCTGACGGCCAATTTTACCGCGTTGGCGGACATGCTCCGATCAAAGTTGATGTAAGAATCATTGCCGCCACTCATCAGAATCTGGAAGAAAGAGTTAATATTGGTGAATTCAGAGATGACTTATTCCACCGTTTAAACGTCATTCGAATCCATATTCCTGCTTTACGTGAGCGTATTGAAGATATAGCCCAATTATCAGAGCATTTTCTCAATCAAGCGGCAAATGAGCTAAGTGTTGAACCAAAAGCATTAAGTAAAATGGCTCTGAATTTCCTCAAACAATGCAAGTGGCCGGGCAATGTCAGACAACTGGAAAATATCTGTAGATTTTTAACCGTTATGGCGAGTGGGCAAGAAATAATTATTGATGATATGCCCGCCGAATTAACCAAAATTACGCCAGAGAAAAGTACACTTACCTCCTCTTGGCAGTCAGCATTATCCCTTTGGATGGACGAACAGATATCTCTAGGCAAAACAGCAATTCTGGATACCGTACAACCTGAATTTGAAAAAATAATGCTTGAACGTGCACTGGATTTTACCAACGGGCACAAACAAGAAGCAGCTAAAATTCTAGGTTGGGGCAGAAATACGTTAACGAGAAAACTTAAAGATTTATATCTTGATGGTTAATGGTTAATGGTTAATGGTTAATGGTTAATGGTTAATGGTTAATGGTTAATGGTTAATGGTTAATGGTTAATGGTGAGATTAATAGTTATGCCAAAATTAAACAACCCCCTTATAAAATGCTTATTTTATGTGCAAAAACAATCTAACTAAAGAACTTGCACAAACCGAACAATAAACAATAATATCAGTGCATATTACTGATAGATAGAAGTGCCCTATGTTCATAGTAAATACTAAAAATACAACTGCAGAAGCGCCAATAACACCTTTTGCTAAAAAATGGTCCGCAATAGAAAAAAAACAAAAGCGTAATAAAACACTCAAAACAAAGATCGACTCATTGTATAAAACCTTTCAAGATAAGGTTTTGCCCCAAGAAAGACACTTTTATAAATTACTTGCGCAAGAAACTCAACACTTGATTTCTTTTATGCCACGTAAATCATTAACGGGTTGGCAACGAGAAGAATTACAGACATGGATCGAATCAAATTTAGATACATTAGATACCCACCCTTTCAGAGATGCTGAGCTAGGAATAGCTGCACGTGAAAAATATGCCAAGATGCTAATGGACTGCTCAAATAAATTAGATGATAGCTTTATGCCTAATGAAGAAGATCTTGAGGGGATGCGTAGTCTTGTAACAGAAATATTTGGTGAACAGGAAGAATTTACTGACGAAATTTTAGCTGACTTCATTCGTGATCCCACTACATTTGAGCAATATTTGCAAGAAAAGATACAAGCTAAACGAGATGAAGATAACGAGACTCAATTTGAAGACGATGATGAAGAGTTTTCTGAGGAAGCTGGTGAGCAATATGGGCAGTTTGGATACGACGGCAATTTTAATGATTATTTTACTCAGCAGCATTCACAGAAACAAGCCGAGCAAAAAAGCAAACTAAAATCTTTATTTGACACCAGCAAATTAAATAAATTATATAAAATTCTCGCCAATCGATTGCACCCCGACAAAGAAATTAATGCTCATTTAAAAGAAGAAAAAAGTAAATTAATGGCTCAGCTTGTTACCGCGAAAAAAAATAAAGACGCTTTTACTATTATCTCTATGTTTTATAAATTTGTACCTGAAAGTGAGTTAACTTTGTTTGATGGCAGCGACGAAGAATTAGCGGCAGCATTACTAGCTTTACTGAATGAAAAAATAAGCGAATTGGATTTGGAAAATCAAGACATTAAATATAATAATGGTTTACAAAGTATGATTTGGCAAAAACTTGGCGCACGTGGCAAAAAAAATATCGACAAAAACATCGATATCCATATAGCTGATTTAGAAGACTGTCATACTGCGTTGCGTTACATAATTGATGAAGTGAAAACGGTAAAAGCACTGAAAAAAATATTATCTGAGCGTTATGACGAACGCATATTTAACCCTTTTTCTGAACTTAATGGTATGTTAATCGAAGATTTAGATGATTTGTTTCGCTAGGGTTTAAAAACATACCAAATTAAATAACGCTGATCCGCACTATACCTGAACTTGGATATAGTGCCCCATTTTTCGACCTTTTTACAATATAAAATAAACGTCCAAAATACCAAATTCAACATTCAGGCACGTTCAATAGGAAAAGTTAACACTTGCTCTATATTTTCAATTTGTAAAGCCAGCATAATTAAACGATCAATGCCTAAAGCAACGCCAGAGCATTCAGGTAAGCCATTTTCCAAAGCATTAATGAAAGAATGATCAATCGGTCTTACAGGTAATTTACTTGCGACACGCTTGATATTATCTTGCTCAAATCGCTGTAACTGCTGGCTTGCATCCGTTAATTCGTGAAAACCATTCGCCAGCTCAATTCCCAGATAATAACATTCAAATCTATCAGCAACTCTAGGATCATCCTGATTTATTTTTGCCAATGATGCTTGTGAACGTGGAAAATTATAAACAAAACACGGTGCTTTCTTTCCAATATTGGGCTCTATTAATTCACAGAATACAAACTGTAATAAAGTATCAAGATCATGCTCATCCAGAAGCCAATCACTCGATTTATTATGTTCATCAATAATAAAAAGTAATTCCTCGCGGGTAGCCATTAATGGATCAATATTAAGATATTTTATAAAAACATCCTGATAACTTATTTGTGTAGGCTGTTCACAACGAAGAATACACAGTAAAAGCTCTCCAACTTCATGCATTAGTTTGAAGTGGTCAAAACCGATCCGATACCACTCTAAAATAGAAAACTCTGGGTTATGGTGTTTACCGTAACCTTCATGCCTAAAAGCTTTGCAAATTTGAAAAATACAAGAATAACCCGATGCCAACAAACGTTTCATGGCAAACTCTGGCGATGTTTGTAAATAAAAAGTGGCGGATTGTTCCATATTAGCATTAGCTAGAAAATCATAACGACTCGTCATTGCATCTAAATGTACATCCGTTATCGTGCCTTGAGACAATAGGGGTGTTTCGACTTCAATTACATTACGCGCTTCAAAAAAACGCCTGATTTCCTTTAATATTCTTGCCCGTTGTTGAGCTGTTTGCCAATCAAGAGTTGTTCGCCATGTCATATTTTTATGCTCTAATTCGAAAAAAAAGGAGCCTGAGCTCCTTTCTTTATTTACTTATTTACTTACTCAAGTTTCGGAGTTCATTCTTAACAATTAAGAATGAACTTTCCCTTATACTAAAGCTTCTTGCCGCAATGTGAAATTATCCATTTGCATGACTTGCGTAAAAAAATCAACCACTGTTTCTTCAATTTTTTCCATTACATCAAGTTTATCTTCGCTCTGTAAGCTGTCCACTGTATTTAAAGCGACAGCAATTAGCGATTTAAATAATCCCCACAATTTACTAGCGAAGTTCAAACAGCTCAGGCTTTCCTCAAAGCCATTTCTTACTTCACTGAGCTTACATGCCCCTTCCTCCTGCTTGGCAAATAATAGCAAGCAAAACCTCAGCCCCGTCAGGTGAATTGATGCTATATAGGCGCTGTAATGCCGACTTTGCTCTTTTAAAAAGCCTAGTTTTTGTTTGGCTTCCTTAAAATAAACTTCAATTCCCCAGCGCAATGCGTATATTTCAAGTATTGTTTCATCATTCATTTGACTATCTGTTGTTAAGAAAAGCGCCCAGTCATGTTTACTGGCTTGCTGTTTTTCTTCGTTCACTGAGCGAACAAACAACAATTTTATTTTAGCCCATTGAGC
>JABSOJ010000258.1 GCA_013216005.1 Alteromonadaceae bacterium
AACAAAGAGTAAAATAGATGGTATGAAGGACTATAATCTAAAGATGGGGGTTTTAACCTTGCGCCCGGACTAATAAATAATTAAGGTTCGTCCTGAAATGTGACGTCCGCAGTCGACGTTCATTTCAGGGCGGACACTAACCAAGTCAGCAAGTGCCACTTTTATTTTGTTCGGAAGTTTTTAAAACTTATTGCCATGCAGGCAGGTTAGCTTCGAAGTCTTTTATTTTATCAAGCTTGTTTAATGTCCAGCCTATACTATCAACACCGTGCTCTAAACAATATTGATGAAAACTGTCCAGATTGAACGTAAACGTTTTTTCTCCGGAAATTACTTTGTTATTCACAAGATCAATGGTCAGTTGAATATTTTCACTTTTTGCCTGATTAAATAACTGTTCAATTTCGTCTTTAGTCAGTTTAACTGGCAACATGCCGATATTGATGCAATTGCTATAAAAAATATCAGCAAAACTGGATGAAACAATTACTTTGAAGCCATATTCCTGTAGGGCCCACGGTGCATGTTCACGGCTTGAACCACAACCAAAATTCTCACGGGTAAGTAATATGCTTGCGCCATGATATTGAGGTGCATTCAGGATAAATTCTGGATTGTCCTGCTTACCTTCGGCGTCTAAGTAACGCCAATCGTGGAATAAGTGTTGGCCAAAACCAACGCGTTCAGTTTTTTGTAAAAACTGTTTAGGAATGATTTGGTCAGTATCAACATTAGCTGCGTCTAAAGGAACGACTAAGCCCGCGTGTTGGGTAAATTTTTCCATGATAAGTTCCTTACTCTTATTTGTTTATTAACTCATGCTATTTTGCAGAAGTTGAAGCGTTAATATCGACAAAGTGTCCGGCAATAGCTGCTGCAGCGGCCATTTCGGGGCTAACTAAATGGGTACGGCTTCCGCGCCCTTGACGACCTTCAAAATTACGGTTGCTGGTAGAAGCACATCGATCACCTTCAGTTAATACGTCATCATTCATGCCCAGACACATTGAACAACCGGGTAAACGCCATTCAAAACCGGCATCAATAAAAATTTGAGACAAACCTTCAGCTTCTGCTTGTTTTTTTACGTGATATGAACCGGGTACAACAATAGCATCTACATGTTTGGATACTTGTTTTCCTTTAGCAACAATTGCCGCGGCACGTAAATCTTCAATGCGGGAATTGGTACATGAGCCGATAAATACTTTATTAATTTCGATATCTGTAATTTTCATACCCGCAGTCAGGCCCATATATTTTAGCGCTTTTGAACAGGAATCTTTTTCTACAGGGTTATTAAAATCGTCGGGTGACGGTACTGTGCTATCAACAGAAGTAACTTGTCCCGGAGTTGTTCCCCAAGTCACTTGTTCTTTAATGTCTTTTGCCTCTAAAGTCAGTACGGTATCAAAAACGGCATCATCATCAGTTTTTAACGTTTTCCAGTCGGCTACTGCTTGTTGCCATAATTCCCCTTTAGGCGCATATTCTTTGCCTTCAACATAGGAAATGGTGGTGTGATCAGGAGCAATTAATCCGGCTTTAGCACCAAACTCTATGCTCATGTTGCAGACGGTCATTCGCTGTTCCATGGTTAATGCTTCAATTGCTTCGCCGCAATATTCAACCACGTAACCTGTAGCACCGGCGCTGCCTGTTTTACCTATAATAGCCAGAATAATGTCTTTGGCACTGATACCCACACCAACCTGACCTTTAACTTCAATTTTCATGGTTTTAGCTTTGGTTTGACGTAAGGTTTGCGTGGCGAAGACATGTTCTACTTCAGAAGTACCGATCCCAAAAGCTAATGCACCAAATGCTCCGTGGGTAGCCGTGTGAGAATCGCCGCAAACGATAATCGTGCCGGGTAAAGTCAAACCCAATTCAGGCCCGATAACATGTACAATTCCCTGATTTTTGTGACCCATACCAAATAATTCAAGTCCAAATTCTTTACAGTTCTTCTCTAAAGTACGTAATTGATTAGCGGCACCTTCACCTGCTGCGTCAATCTTAATTGAACGGGTCGAAATATTATGATCCATGGTGGCAATCGTTCTTTGGGGATGACGAATAGGACGATTATGAAACTTCAAGTTGGCAAATGCCTGCGGAGAAGTTACTTCATGGATCAAATGTCTATCAACATACAGTAAAGGTGTTTCACCGTCTGTTTCATCAACCAGATGTCGTTGCCATAATTTTTCATACAAGGTCGTGGCTTGTGTGTTGTGTGAACTTAAGGTGTCAGGGTTTAAGGTGTCTGAGTTTAAGGTGTCAGAGTGTAAAGTGTTAGTCATGTTAAGTTATCCTCACTTGGCCGCAGATATAATGTTACAGATATGGTTACCCATTTCTTCTGTGTTTTTTGCCGTTTTACCTTGCTCTCTTTGTGCTGGCGTCAATAAATCACCAGTAAAGAAACCTTCATCTAAAGTTTGTGCTACCGCTTGTTCAATTGCTGTTGCAGCATCATTTTGGTTGAGACTGTAACGAAGTAATAGTGCTGCTGACAATATTTGAGCTACCGGGTTGGCAATACCTTTACCTGCTATATCGGGTGCAGTTCCGCCAGCTGGTTCATACATACCAAAACCTTGTTCGTTTAAACTGGCTGAGGGTAATAATCCCATAGAGCCCGTTATCATTGCGCAAATATCAGATAAAATATCGCCGAATAGGTTTGAACATAACATGACGTCAAACTGACCGGGATGACGTACTAATTGCATTGCAGCATTATCAACATACATATGTTCAAGCTCAACATCAGGATAGTCTTTTGCTACTTCCTTAACCACTTCACGCCACAAAACTGAGCTGGCTAAAACGTTGGCTTTATCAACAGAAATAACTTTGTTGTTTCGCTTTTTAGCTGCTTGAAAAGCTAAAATTGCGATACGGGTAATTTCTTTACGACTGTAAATCATTGTGTCGTAACCCGCTTCTTCTGGAGTTCCCGGATTATGACGGCCTTTAGGTTCACCAAAGTAAATACCGCCAGTTAATTCACGCATGACTAAAATATCAAAACCCTGTTGTGAAATATCGGCACGTAATGGAGATAGTGCTGACATTGCTGGTTGAAGTTGTGCAGGGCGCATATTACAAAACAAACCAAAATGACCACGTAAACCTAATAATGAAGCACGTTCAGGTTGTTCGGTCGGGGGGAGTTTTTCCCATTTTGGTCCACCGACTGAGCCAAATAATATTGCTTCTGTTTGTTCGCAACCAGTAATTGTACTTTGTGGTAATGCGCAACCGTGATTATCAATTGCACAACCTCCAACATCATAATGATTAAAGTTTAACTGGAAATTAAATTTTTCAGCGACAGTTTTTAATACTTTTGTTGCTTGTTCCATTACTTCCGGACCGATGCCATCACCGGCTAAAATTGCTATGTTAGACATTTTTATATTCCTGTTAATTTTTCATTTACTGTCGGGTTTAGTGTTGAACTTTGCTTTGACTCTTTAAATTCTGCAATTGTCATGGCACGGCGGATACTATTTAACGCATGAATCAGTGCTTGTGCGGATGCTTCAATAACGTCGGTTGCTAAACCATAACCGTGGAAATTTCTTCCCTGCCAGGTGATCACTAAATCTGCCTGACCAAGACCATCTTCACCGGAGCCTTTATTGGAAATTTTATAATCAGTCACTTCAAATTTAATATCGACTGCTTTTTTGATTGCTAAATATAAAGCGTCAACCGGACCATTACCTGTTGTAGCTTCGATCTGTGAAGTGTCACCTGAAATAAGTTTAATGCTGGCAGTTGAAAATTCTGCGGTGCCTGATTGAACACTTAAATGTTCAATGCGGTAATAATCCTGAATATCTTTTTGTTGAATATTAAAGACTAATGCTTCCAAGTCATCATCGAATACCTGACCTTTTTTATCAGCTAGTGCTAAAAAGTCAGTGTAAAGTTGCTCTATTTCATAATCAGACTCTTGATAACCTAAACTTTCCATACGATGTTTAATAACATGACGGCCACTACGGGAAGTTAAGTTTAATTTTGTTTTGCTGATGCCGACACTTTCCGGTGTCATAATTTCGTAGGTATTACTGGCTTTTAACATGCCGTCTTGATGAATGCCTGAAGAATGACTAAAGGCATTGCCGCCAACAATGGCTTTATTCAGCTGCACGGGCATATTACATAATTGGCTGACCAATTTTGATGTACGCGCAATTTCCTGATGGTTTATATTGCTTTTCACACCAAGTAAATCAGCACGGGTTTTCATGATCATCGCAACTTCTTCTAATGAACAATTACCAGCACGTTCGCCTATTCCATTAATCGTACATTCTATTTGCCTTACGCCTGCTTGAACAGCTGCCATTGAGTTTGCCACAGCCAAACCAAGGTCGTTATGACAGTGTACTGAAATCACGGCCTGATCAATATTCGGTACACGATTAAATAGCTGAGTTATGATCCCTTGAAACTCAAAGGGTAAAGTATAACCAACCGTATCGGGAATATTAATGGTAGTTGCTCCCGCTTTTATCGCGCTTTCTACCATTCGGCATAAATCATCGATCGGCGTACGACCTGCGTCCTCACATGAAAATTCGACATCGTCAGTAAATTGTCGGGCGTATTTAACAGCGTTTATCGCCATCGCTTCAACATCTGAAAAGTTTTTTCGTAATTTCTGTTTAACATGCACGTCTGAAGTTGAAATGAAAGTATGGATGCGGAATTGCTCAGCGGGTTTTAAGGCATCGGCACACGCTTTAATATCTGCTTCAACCGCACGGGCTAATGCACATACCCGAGAGTTTTTAACGGTACGGGCAATTTGTTGAACAGATTCAAAGTCACCTGGTGATGAGATTGGAAAACCCACTTCCATTATATCGACACCTAAACGTTCTATGGCTAAGGCAATTTGTAGCTTTTCATGCACGGATAAACTGGCAGTTAATGCTTGTTCGCCATCGCGCAAGGTGGTATCAAAAATAATAACATTATTATTACTTACTGTTGAGTTGCCCATTCTTTGATCCTTTTTTTAGCCTATGTGGCTGACCGATAATTCAATGTTAGTCGCTTTTATAAAACGAGGGCATAAAAAAACCCGCGTTGTTTATAAACGCGGGTTTTAATTATTTCTTTTGTTTTTTTATATAAAAGCAATAACGACCTATCCGCGCAGCAATAATGCGAGGAGGAGGTTAATTCGAATATGCTTAAATAATAATATCATTTGGTTTAACGTTTCTTTTTTAATAAACAATTTAGTTGTTTTTTACTGATTTTGTAGCAGTTGTCACTTTCAGTAATTAATTTACTTCGTTCTTCACTAAGTGAGGAGCAATAAAAGCCAGTAATTTAAATAATACGTTTTTCAGTGATATATTAATAGCGCATTTAGTTTGTCTGTGTCAATGCTATTATCGTCTAGATTATAACTATAGGTTATATTTGATGGGTTTAACCCAATCGATTGAATATGCCGATTGGTATAATTATATCTGAACTACCCGTTAAGATTTCATTTGAGCGGTAGTTGATTCACATTTTTTATCTGAAAAAACGCTTGAAGTCACTTCTTTAATGGAGTTTTTGTATGTTGAATAGGTAGAAGATGTGCTTTCACTGAAGTATGTGACAAACTGCTGCAACATATCATTAAATTTAGTGGCAACCGCAAATATTTCACTGCCTTTTCTATTATCGGAATTAATCGGGTTTAAACCATGCAGTTCGTTGAGAGGAACTCTGAGTAATGGTTTGTTTAACATTGTTTCAAATTTTTTAAACGATTGCTCGCTGAAAAGACCAATTGCTGAACTATCACCGACTAAATTATCAATAATAGTTTGCTGTGCAACCGTTGGTTGAGCTCTTTCAATTCCAGAAACTGAAGCGTTGGATGATGCATAGGAAACTGTACTGCTTAAACCGACCACACTTAAGGCAGCACTTAATAATAAAGGTTTTAGTGATAATTTCATTTTGTGGTCCCTAAATAAATGTCGTAATGCTTGGAAAAATTGGTCCAAATTCTTAATTTCAAATTATATCTCAAGTTTCGGAGTTCAAAAAAAGAAATTAAACAAACTAAATTGATGATTTTAAAGAGGTTGACGTCTCATTGTGATAAAATACTTGTTGTCTAGACAAAGCAAAA
>JABSOJ010000259.1 GCA_013216005.1 Alteromonadaceae bacterium
ACAAAGAGTAAAATAGATGGTATGAAGGACTATAATCTAAAGATGGGGGTTTTAACCTTGCGCCCGGACTAATAAAAAAAGACACATAACCGAAACGATGTGCCTTCTCAATACAAATAGAACTACTTAGTTATTACTTTATCTTTTGACTTAACTTAGCATCTAATTCTTCAATTTTAGCTTTCCAAATTGCTGGGCCGGTAACGTGAGCTGACTCACCTGTACTATCAACAGCAACAGTTACTGGCATATCTTCCACTTCAAATTCATAAATAGCTTCCATTCCCATGTCTTCAAAAGCAATTACTTTCGCTTTTTTGATCGCTTTTGAAACCAGATAAGCAGCTCCACCAACAGCCATTAAATAAACTGATTTATGCTTTTTAATCAATTCAACCGTTTCAGCACCACGTTCAGCTTTACCAATCGTACCTAACAAACCAGTTTCAGCCAGCATCATTTCAGTAAATTTATCCATACGGGTAGCCGTTGTCGGGCCAGCCGGACCAACAGCTTCATCACCAACAGCATCAACAGGACCAACGTAGTAAATAAATTTATTGGTAAAATCTACACCTTCCGGCAAACCTTCACCTGAAGCTAATAACTGTTGAATACGTTTATGCGCCGCATCACGACCCGTTAATATTTTACCGCTCAATAAAACGGTTTCACCTGTTTTCCATTCACTTATATCAGCTTTAGTTAAACCGTCAACATTCACCCGACGAACATTTTCTCCAACTTCCCAGGTTATTTCCGGCCATTCTTCCAATTTCGGCGGAATAAGATCAGCAGGTCCGCTACCGTCTAAATGAAAGTGAATATGACGGGTGGCAGCACAATTAGGGATCATTACCACAGGTTTTGAAGCTGCATGAGTTGGCACTGTGTTAATTTTAACATCTACAACAGTCGTTAAACCGCCAAGACCTTGTGCACCAATTCCTAATTTATTGACCCTATCAAATATTTCTAAACGTAATTCTTCTTCCGCATTTTCAGGGCCACGTTCAATTAATTCTTGAATATTCACAGGCTCCATCAAACTTTCTTTCGCCAACACAGCTGCTTTTTCAGCAGTACCACCAACACCTATACCTAACATTCCCGGTGGACACCAACCAGCACCCATAGTAGGTAAAGTTTTTACAACCCAGTCAGCAATTGAATCACTTGGATTGAGCATCACCATTTTAGTTTTATTTTCACTACCGCCGCCTTTCGCTGCGATCATCACTTCAATTTCATTCCCAGGAACAAGATCAATATGAACAACTGCTGGTGTATTATCTTTCGTGTTTATTCTGGCTCCAGCCGGATCGGCTACTATTGAGGCACGCAAAGGATTATCAGGGTTTAAATATGCACGACGAGTACCTTCATCCACCATTTGCTGAACGGTTAAATCTGTTTTATCCCACTGAACAGCCATACCCACTTTAACAAAACAAGTAACAATACCTGTATCCTGACAAATAGGACGTTTACCTTCGGCCGACATGCGTGAATTAATCAATATTTGTGCAATAGCATCTTTTGCCGCTTGACTTTGTTCTTTATTGTAAGCTTTTTCTAACGCCTGAATAAAATCCAAAGGATGGTAAAAAGATATATATTGCAAAGCATCTTCAATGCTATCAATAAAGTCTTGTTGTTTAATTACAGCCATAACAGTCTCTTTTCCTTTAATGGGCAATACCTACTCAGCCTAAATAATCGCTAAATATTAAAATAGATAGGTAAAATATAGTTGAAAATTGTAAAATTGCCGATATGATACCCTGCTTGTTAGGGGGCTGTCAGTACTTAATACCAATGCAATTAAGTTTTATTCCTGCCAGAGTGTTGAGCATAAATACAATTATTAAAATTTAATAATAGCGGTATAATTAACTCGTCAAAATATAAATATTAAGTTAAAAGTGTGAAAAAAGTGTCTACTAACCATTTACCATCATTAATAACCACAAAAGCGATAACCTTTAACGGAATTACGACTCCAGAAGCCCTTTTTGCTTTAATGGCAGATTTACCTTGGGCGATGTGGTTAGATTCTTGCGAAAGCAATCACGTAGACAGTAGGTACGATATTATTGTTTGGCAACCCCGCGTTACTTTATCTACCTCAGGCAAAAATACTGAAATTAGTTGGTATGAACAAAGCTCAAATGAGCCTGCTGAAAAACAGCTCAGTCAAGAAGAACCTTTGAATTTAATAAAAACAATTCAGGCCAAAGTCTTTGAATCGTGCATTATAAAACCATCAAAGCATGCTGAATTACCCTTTCAATGTGGTACTGTCGGTTATTGGGGATATGATCTGGCACACCACTTTGAACAACTCCCGTCTACCACCAATCTTGACATTAAAGCGCCGGATATGGCGGTAGGTATTTACCAGCATGCAATTGTTTATGATCGCCAGAGTGAAAGTTTCAGTCTGGTTTGTCTGACGAATAAACGTGAAAAGTTATCACACTGGTTAAATGAATTAATTGAAGACAAAACAACAAAACAGGTAAAATTTTCACTGACAACAGATTGGCAGTCGAATACCAGCAAAAGTGAATATAAAGACAAATTCGAAAAAATACAGAATTACTTATTATCAGGTGATTGTTACCAGATTAATCTTGCCCAGCGATTTTCAGCTCAATACAAAGGGGATGAATTCATTGCCTATCAGGCACTAAGAAATGCAAACCAAGCGCCCTTTTCTGCTTTCATACGTTTAGACAATACCGCAATTTTAAGTATTTCACCTGAGCGTTTCTTACAATTAAAACATGGTAAGGTTCAAAGTAAACCAATAAAAGGCACCCGGCCACGTAGCCTCAACAAAGCCATTGACAGAGCAAATGCGGCAGAATTGCAGCAAGCAACTAAAGATCGTGCCGAAAATGTAATGATTGTCGATTTATTACGTAACGACATTAGTAAAGTTTGTATTCCGGGTACTGTTGATGTACCCAAATTATTTGATATTGAAAGTTTTCCCGCAGTTCATCATCTGGTAAGTACGGTTGAAGGTGAATTAGCCCCACAATACGATGGAACAGATTTATTACGGGCTTCATTTCCCGGCGGTTCAATAACCGGAGCACCAAAAATCAGGGCAATGCAGATTATTGATGAATTAGAACCTGATCAGCGTAGCGTTTACTGTGGTTCAATCGGCTATATTTCAGCCTGTGGCAATATGGATAGTAGTATTACCATTCGTACGCTAATTTGCCAGTCAAACAGCTATCACGAAACCCAGTCAAACACCTACCACCAAACAATGAATGGCAATACAATTGAAAAACCAAATAAAATGATTTACTGTTGGGCAGGAGGTGGTTTAGTTGCTGACTCAAAGGTAGATTGTGAATATCAGGAAACCTTTGATAAAGTACAACGAATTTTGCCTGTACTTAAAGCACTATAATCAACACAGGGAAAGGATACGTCATCATCTTTTTAGGAATTAAACAGGAATTAGCTATTTTTTTGCATAGCCAGACTAACAACGCAATACTGATAATTCCCACGTTCAACTACTGAATTAAGGATCATGCCCATAGAAATAAAAATGACCAAAAACGAATTATTACAACGGTTTCAATTAAACCAGTTATCTGAATCTACCCATTCTTATCAACATAATGGCGCATTAAAGCAAGCTGCAGTACTGATCCCATTAATAGATCACCAGGATCATATGGAAGTATTACTCACAAAAAGAGCTAAACATTTAACACATCATGCAGGTCAAGTCAGTTTTCCGGGTGGCAAAGTAGAATTAAGTGATAAAAGCCTGGCCGCCACAGCAATAAGAGAAGCAAATGAAGAAATAGCATTACCTCTTAATGCAGCAAAAATCATCGGACAACTTCATCCTTATCAAACTATTTCAGGTTATATCGTTACCCCTATCGTCGCTATCGTTGAACCAGACATTCAATACAAAGCTGACAAAAATGAAGTTGCTGAAATTTTTCAGGTGCCTCTCAGTCATTTTTTAAAGGCATCTAACCGACAAACAATTACCGTTCAACAACAAGGTCGCAGCCATCAAATTCACTTTGTGCCTTACAAAAACTATAATATTTGGGGTGCTACTGCTGCAATGATAAACGATTTAGCGGAACATATTAGTTAGACCGAATTAAATAAAATCACTCAACAAGTTACATAATAGTTTTGGTTTAACAACTAAAAACATTACCAACCTCTCAGTAATTACTATACTCAACCAACACAAAAATTAAACTTTAATTTTTTTATAACTTTATGGCTCTGTTGTAGATAATTGTTGTCCCTTCAAATGGAATTAAACTCAACCCTTATATCTAGGACTCTGTGACTAATTCTCGTTAAAAAACCAATTTATCGCCTAACCCTTTAAAAATAGGGGATTCATCGAGGGACAACAGTATTATGGAACAGAGCCAACTTTATATACCCAAACTACTTGGGTATTAACTATCTTTAAATAAAAATTTGTTTTATCTGCTGATTACTTTCAGTTATCATACCGAAGATAATTTCATTTTAACGCATTTTAAGCAAAATTTATTCGGACTATTATAATGATCAGTGTATTTGATATGTTTTCAATTGGTATCGGCCCTTCCAGTTCACATACCGTCGGACCAATGAAAGCAGCTAAACTATTTGTCGACCATTTAGTTAAAAACAATTTATTACACCGTGTAGATCGTGTTAAAAGCGAATTATTTGGCTCTCTTGGCCAGACAGGTATAGGGCATGGTACGGGTAAAGCTATTATTCTTGGGCTATCCGGCGAATGTCCAGAAACCATCGCAGTTGATTCTATCGACTCCATTTTGGAAGATGTCGTCGCACAGCAAAAAGTTAATCTTGCTGGTACTCACAGTGTTAATTTCCCTAAAAACAATGCCATTATTTATCATCGTCGAAAAACATTGCCGGCTCACGCTAATGCAATGACCTTATACGCTTATGAGGGTGAAGAACTTATTTTAGAGCAAACCTATTATTCTATCGGTGGTGGCTTCATCGTTCGCGATTGCGATTTTGAAAAAGAAAAAGACAAAGTTTTATCACTGCACAACAATATCAAACGACCTCACTATTTTACTTCTGCGAATGAATTACTTAATGAAGCGAATATAAAAGGTTTAAGCATCAGCACAATGATGATGAATAATGAAAAATGTTTAAACGATGAAAGTGTTGTGCGGGAAAAACTGGTTAAAATTTGGCAAGCAATGCGAAGCAGTGTTGATCGGGGGATCAAAACAGAAGGAATCTTACCCGGCGGTCTAAAAGTTTTACGCAGAGCACCAGCCTTACACCGTGCATTAATGGTAGAGAAAAGTAGTGATCCTTTAATAGCAATGGATTGGGTAAATTTATTTGCGCTGGCAGTAAATGAAGAAAATGCAGCTGGAAGCCGTGTCGTAACAGCCCCCACAAATGGAGCCGCAGGGATTATTCCCGCCGTTTTATGCTATTACGATAAATTTGTTAAACCTGTTACCGATGACGATTGCATTAGCTATTTATTAACCGCGGCGGCAATTGGCATATTATACAAAACCAATGCCTCTATCTCTGGTGCTGAAGTCGGTTGCCAGGGTGAAGTTGGAGTTGCCTGTTCAATGGCAGCTGGCGCATTGACTGAAATTATGGGAGGTAGCCCTGTACAAGTCGAAAATGCAGCAGAAATTGGGATGGAGCATAATTTGGGCTTAACCTGTGATCCTGTTGGAGGATTAGTTCAGGTACCATGTATTGAACGTAATGCGATGGGCTCAGTAAAAGCGATAAATGCCTCTCGATTAGCTTTACGTGGCACAGGTAGCCAAAAGGTATCATTAGATAAAGTGATTAAAACTATGTGGGAAACGGGTAATGATATGAAAACCAAATATAAAGAAACATCACGGGGCGGACTAGCCGTTAATATTATTGAATGTTAGGTTAGCTTGGTTATCTTTATTAAATTAGTCAAAAAGACCAGCAGTGATTAACTGCTGGCGACTTGTGATATTTG
Organism: Alteromonadaceae bacterium; assembly: GCA_013216005.1. GTDB lineage: Bacteria > Pseudomonadota > Gammaproteobacteria > Enterobacterales > Alteromonadaceae > JABSOI01. The sequence continues at coordinate 6,029 of JABSOJ010000259.1, forward strand.
TGATAACCATCAACCCTAAATATTTGGCTCTGTTATAGCTAATTGTTGTCTATACTTATAAATGAACGTAACTTATTGAGGTGCAAGACAATGAGAACAAAATCATTTGTTA
>JABSOJ010000260.1 GCA_013216005.1 Alteromonadaceae bacterium
ATTTAAAATCTGATGCCATTTTCACTGAAAATCAACTCAGATTTTAAATCTCAACTTTATGTGCGGAACGTCAGATAGCATTTGACGTTCCCAGATATTCAAGTTTATTAAAAGAAATATATGATCCACCTCTGGTGCTTTTCATTCAAGGGAATGCTGCTTTGTTGCAGCAAAAGCAATTGGCAATAGTGGGCTGTCGTTCTTCCAGCATAAATGGCCGGGATACGGCGATTAAAATGGCAGAACTGTTGACTAATGAATCTTTGGTTATTACCAGTGGTTTGGCAATAGGAATTGATGCTGCTGCTCATAAGGGCGCATTAATGGCGCAAGGAAAAACAATTGCTGTGGTTGCGACAGGTCTTGATAGAGTATATCCAACCAGACACCGTCAGTTAGCAGAAGATATTTTGCAGGCTAACGGGGCAATAGTGAGTTTGTTCCTGGAACTTTGCCTAAACCGGGACATTTTCCAAGACGCAATCGATTGATCAGTGGCTTGAGTTTAGGCGTTCTAGTTGTAGAAGCAACAATGAAAAGTGGTTCATTAATTACAGCACGCAGTGCCATGGAACAAAATAGAGAAGTCTTTGCGGTTCCAAGCAGCATTAATAATCCACAAGCACAAGGTTGCCATTGGTTAATTAAGCAAGGGGCTAAACTTGTTACTGATATTACCGATATATTACAAGAGTTGGATTTTTCACAACAACCTGGTCTAAACTTAAGTAATAAGCATGAAAAGTTAGGGGGCGGTGAAAAAAAATTAGTAAAAAGTGTAAAAGAGGACTTGTTTATCGACCCATTGTTGGCTAGTGTGGGTTATGAGATCACGCCAGTTGATGTAGTGGTTTCACGAAGTGAACTTCCCATAGAGCCATAGAGGAGGTATTAACTCGGCTGACAACACTTGAGCTTAAGGGATTGGTAGCAGCTGTACCTGGCGGTTACCTTAGATTAAATAGTGAATAACTATTTAGCTTGGAATGTACATGCAATAGGGGCTAATTATGTTTGATATATTGATGTACCTTTTTGAAAACTATATTGATAGTGAAGCCGAAGTAATGGTTGATCATGATGCGCTAACCGATGAGTTAACCCGTGCAGGATTTCATCAAGATGAAATTTACAAGGCACTTAATTGGTTAGAAAAGTTAGCAGCGCTACAAGATTGTGATGCTTATCCATATTTAACTCGTGTAGCGAGCCAATCAACAAGAATTTATACCCTAGAAGAAATGGACTTTCTGGACACTGAGTGTCGCGGATTTTTAATGTTTCTAGAACAAGTTAATGTACTTGATTTTTCCACCAGAGAAATGGTAATTGATCGTGTGATGGAGATTGATACCCCATATTTTGTGATGGAAGACTTGAAATGGGTTGTCTTAATGGTGCTATTTAATGTACCAGGTAAAGAAAATGCTTATTCTCAAATGGAAGATTTAATATTTGATGAGCAGGAAGGACCTTTACATTAGTTTTTATCTGTTTTAAGTAAATATCATTTAAAAAACATAAGATAAAAAAGATTGTACAAAAAATAAATTGAATCATGGCATAATATACCTATCGAACATTGAGGTTACTATGTCTAATTCTGATCGCCCATTATTTACCCTTCATGAGCATGCGCTTGAAAAAGCCTATGAGGTTTGTCCTGACTGTGGTTCTGAGCTTACTATTAAACACGGTAAATCAGGCTCGTTTTTAGGTTGTTCAAATTACCCCTCTTGCCAATATACCCGTCCTGTTGTTGAACATGAGCGTGTTGAAGATCAGATCCTTGCTGGAACAGAATGTCCTTTATGTGGTAATAACTTAGCCGTTAAGCGAGGTCGTTATGGTATGTTTATCGGGTGTACTAATTATCCGGAATGCCATCATATTGAAGAAACTCATCATCAGGATGATGTTAATATTGCTTGTCCTCAATGTCAGAAAAAAAAGTTAAAAGGTGAGTTGTTTGAAAAAACTAACCGATTTGGTAAAACCTTTTATTCTTGCAATAACTATCCTAAGTGTAAATATGTGCTGAATTACCCGCCAGTTGCGCAAGCTTGTCCTGAATGTCATTGGCCAATTCTTGTTAAACGACATATGGCAAATGGTGAAGTATTAGTTTGCCCAGAAAAGAAATGCACCTATAAGAGTAAACCTTTATAATAACTTATCACTTGGGTGTTGCTTAAGTCTTTAACTTAGGTATATCCCCCTAAATTTAAATATTTTTAAGAGAAACATTATGTCATCAACTTTTGTCGCCATATTAATGGGCTCAGATTCTGATTTACCTGTTATGCAGGTTACTATTGATATTTTAAAGCAGTTTGGTATCGCTCATGAAGTACGGGTACGTTCTGCGCATAGAACTCCTGATGCAGCAAAAGCTTATGTTAAAGATGCTGAAGAACGTGGTTGTAAAGTATTTATCTGTGCTGCTGGTTTGGCTGCACATTTAGCTGGCGCTGTTGCAGGTATGACAACTCGTCCTGTTATTGGTGTTCCTGTCGATTGTGGTCCTTTGCAGGGACATGATGCATTATTATCAACCGTTATGATGCCTGGCGGTATTCCGGTTGCAACAGTTGCAATTGGTAAAGCAGGAGCAAAAAATGCAGGTTATTTAGCGGCACAAATGTTAGGTATTGCTGATCAAAGCATGGCTGATAAAGTAAAAGCTGAACGTGTTGCTAATGCTAAAGCTTTATTGGCTAAAGATGAAGCGATGCAAGCCAAATTAGGCTTATAGGTTAATAGGTTAACAACGTTGAAAAGTGAAGTTTCGGTTGTAGATGTCTTTCACCAAGGTGGCATTATTGCTTATCCAACCGAAGCTGTTTTTGGCTTAGGTTGTGATCCTGATAATGAATCGGCAATTAAAAAATTATTGGCACTTAAACAAAGATCCAAAGATAAAGGTCTTATTTTAATTGCCGGTAATTATTCTCAACTTCTGCCATATATTGACGATAGTGCAATTCCTCAAGATAAGCGTTTTTCAGTATTGTCCCGTTGGCCCGGGCCTGTTACTCAGGTTATGCCAGCAAATAAAGCGATTTCACCTTTAATTTGTGGCTTATTTGATACTGTTGCTGTGCGTGTGACTGATCATCCAGATATAGTTGATTTATGTTTGCAGACAGGCAAACCTATCATTTCAACCAGCGCGAATATTTCAGGACAAGCAGCCGCAAGTTGTTGGCAGGAGGTTGAACAACAATTTCCAGGGCAACTCGATTATATTATAAAAAGTAAAACACTTGGCTTAAGTAAACCTTCTACTATTATTAATGCACTTTCTGGGGATATATTACGAACATGAGTAACGAAGTGAATACCAATAAAGTACCTGACATTTCAAAAGTACCAGATATTTCTAAAGTAATAGGTTTTTTTAAACAATTACAAGACACTATTTGTCAGTCTCTTGAACAAGCAGATGGCTCAGCAATTTTTACTGAGGATAACTGGCAACGCAAAGAAGGCGGTGGTGGTCGCACAAGAGTAACCACAGAAGGTAATGTTATTGAACAGGGTGGTGTGAATTTTTCTGTAGTCTCCGGTGATAAATTGCCTCCATCTGCAACAGCTCACCGTCCGGAACTTGCAGGTAGAACATGGCAGGCTTGTGGAGTTTCGTTGGTTATTCACCCAAAAAACCCGCATATTCCTACTTCTCATGCCAATGTTCGATTTTTTATAGCTGAAAAAGAAGGCGAAGAACCTGTTTGGTGGTTTGGAGGCGGATTTGATTTAACGCCATTTTATCCTGTTAAAGAAGATATATTGCATTGGCATCAAACGGCGTCTGATTTGTGTCAGCCTTTTGGTGAAAATGTCTATGCTGATCACAAAAAATGGTGTGATGAATATTTTTTTCTTAAACACCGTAACGAAACGCGTGGTGTTGGCGGTTTATTTTTTGACGATCTGAATCATTGGGACTTTGAAACTTGCTTTAATTATATCAAAGCGGTTGGGCATGGTTTTATTGATGCGTATGTGCCAATTATGAATCGACGTAAATCAACAGAGTTCACTGAACAACAACGACAGTTTCAGTTATATCGTCGAGGTCGATACGTGGAATTTAATTTGGTGTTTGATCGTGGAACACTCTTTGGTTTGCAGTCAGGAGGTCGTACAGAATCAATATTAATGTCAATGCCGCCTCTTGTACGTTGGGAATATAACTACCAACCTGAAGAAAATAGTCCAGAATCTAAATTAATTGATTATTTAAAACCACAAGACTGGTTATCTGAATAATTACAAAACTAAATTTGATCTCTAAAAGACAGGTTCTTTTTTAAAAGTTGCTGTTTTTTATTTTAATTTATAACAGCATCCTATAGGCTGTTAACAAATTCCTTTCTCAATACTTTCTTATGGATCAATATCGCGTTTACGGCAATCCCATTAAGCAATCTCGTTCACCATTTATTCATACAGCGTTTGCTAAAAGCACAAATCAAGAATTATGCTATTTAAGTGAACTTGTCCCGTTAGATACTTTTGCACAAACAATCAGACAATTTGTTCTAGAAGGTGGAAAAGGGGCTAATATTACTGTGCCATTCAAGGAACAGGCGTTGGCTTTATGCGATCAGTTAAGTGAACGTGCCCGGTTAGCCGGAGCTGTGAATACCCTTAGTTTTAGAAATGGAAATATAATCGGTGACAATACTGATGGGTTGGGGTTAGTGAAAGACCTTTTACAAAATAAAGTTGATATTGAAGAAGCTAATATTTTACTACTTGGTGCTGGCGGTGCAGCTAAAGGAGTTATTTTACCTTTATTGGAGCAGGCGCCATCTTTAATTGTCATAGCTAACCGAACAGTGAGTAAGGCACAGAGTTTATGTCGACAGTTTAATAGTGAAAAGTTGTCTGCTTGCGGTTTTGAACAAATAGATAAAATTCATTATGATATTGTTATTAATGCTACCTCGGCAAGTTTAAGTGGTAGTGTTCCACCAATAGCAGAACGGCTTATTCATAGTGATACTGTTTGTTATGATATGGTTTACGGTCAGGGTTTAACGCCTTTTTTAGAATGGGCAAAGCAATTGGGTTCTAAAAAGTTAATTGATGGACTAGGAATGCTGGTGGGCCAGGCGGCAGAAAGTTTTAATTTATGGCGGGGTGTGATGCCTGAAACTGAACAGGTATTACAAAATTTAAGAACAAGTTTAGAAAATAACAATTAGATTATTGTAATGAATCAATCCATTTTATTTAATGACGACATCTATTTTGATGAAAAGAAATCTGCATGGTTTTTTACTGGCTTTTTAGATGGTGCACCTGTAACTGTGCAAATTAAAGAAAAATATCACCAGAGAGGTTTGGTCATAACAGATTCAGTAAAATTTGATTGGGAAGATGTGGTTGAAAATTGGCTCGAAGATCACGAGCCAAATGAAGATAGAGTCATTGTATTAAACTTTGATTAATACAATTAGAATAATTGATTATTGCTCTTGTTCAATGTATTCGTTTTTAAGTTCAACATAATTGAGAGCGGATTGTTTAAGAAAATTAGATTCGCTTTCTTTCAATTGTCTAACTTGTTTAACTGGGTTGCCAACATAAAGATAACCACTCTTTAATACTTTATAGGGTGGGACTAAAGAACCAGCACCAATAAAAACATCGTCCTCTACTACTACGCCGTCCATAATAATGGCGCCCATACCAACTAAAATACGATCACCCAGTACACAGCCATGCAGCATACATTTATGACCTACAGTGACATCCTCACCAATAGCAAGAAGGTTACCTTCAGGATTTTCTGTGCTTTTACGAGTGACGTGAAGAACAGTACCGTCCTGAACGTTAGTTCTAGCACCAATCGTTATGGTATTTACATCACCTCTTGCCGCAACCAGTGGCCAAATACTGACATCATTAGCTAAAGTTATATCGCCTACAAGGACTGCTGATTCATCAACATATACTGCAGAACCAAGTGAAGGGCTGATACCTCGATAAGATCGAAAGTGTTGTTTACTCATAATAATCAACCAAAATGTTATGTAACTGACGTTCCGCACATAAAGCTGAGATTTAAAATCTGAGTTGATTTTCAGTAAAAATGGCATCAGATTTTAAATAGC